>NZ_JASDCB010000102.1:0-8216 GCF_030408135.1 Pseudoalteromonas sp. APC 3691
ACAATATGCGCGGATTACATCAAGGTCAGAAGTAATAATCTTCACTAAAAGACCGTATATATGACAGCAAACCTGTCCCTGCTATCGTTGAATGACACCTTGCAATACTGGAGGAGACCATATATGAACTCTGGATAATAAATCTATCTCAATTAGAGTTCAGGTTAACTAATAGATAGCCTAGTTAAACTGGGTTATCTATATCTATAAATGTCACATCAAAACCATGCTCTTGAGCAAGTAACTCACCCAGAGCTTTTACACCATAGCGCTCTGTTGCATGATGCCCTGCAGCAAAAAAATCAATGTTTTGCTCACGAGAACTATGAATTGTTTGCTCCGATGCCTCACCCGTTAAATAAGCATCAATGCCTTGCTCTGCTGCTAAGTCAATATATCCTTGCCCACCACCAGTACACAGTGCAATGGTTTCTATTTTAGCTGAGCGTACTAAGCTTGTGAGCGGGGTTCGATTAAGCACTTTTGCAATTTTATCTGCAAAATCTTCACCACTTAATGGTGTTTTTAAACGCCCTTTCATTGCTACGCTATTTGAAGTTGGCTCTAGCCCTGTTTCAATTTCAATATCCAATAACTTTGCAAGTTGCGCGTTATTGCCAACTGCTGGATGAATATCGAGTGGTAAGTGATAGCCGAATAAATTAATATCGTTTGCTAGTAGCGCGCCTATGCGACGCTTTTTCATACCCGTTATTGGTTGAGATTCCCCTTTCCAAAAAAAACCATGATGAACCAAAATAGCATCTGCTTGTTGCTCAATGGCAGCTTCTATTAAAGCTTGACTTGCGGTTACACCCGTCACAATTTTTTTAATTTCGTTTTTACCTTCGACCTGTAAGCCATTTGGGCAAAAATCTTTTATTAAATGAGGTTTCAAAATGTCATTTAGGAGTTGGTTAAATTCTCTACGTTGCATATAACTTACCTTACTTAGCACTGAATTTTGTGCAAATTTTGGCGTTTATAGCCCTAAAATGGAAGGAAAATCGCAAAAAATTGAAAAACTGTTTTAAAATAGGTATAAATACCTCTTCTTTATCTGTGTTCACAACGTATAGGGTCTCTGATGAGCAAACTAGACAAAACAGAAGTGTTATCTGCCTTTGAAGCAGCGTACGAAACTGCCAATGGTAAAAAACCTGAAATCACAACTAAACCTGGTTGGTACAGCATTGATGGCGGTAAAAATTTACGCCTAGCTGACGTAGCAGAGCTTACTAAAAAATTAAACTCTGGTAAAACAACTAAAACGAAAAAACCAAAAGCAGCTGCTCCTGTTAAAGCACAGAAAAAAGCGCCATTCACTGTTGTTACCGAAAATGAAGAAGGTTACACAGCGGAAGAACTTTGGATTGTAATTTTAGCTCGTAAAGATCATGACTGTCGCTTACCGCGCGGTGTTGTTTAATCAACATTTATGATTTTTAAAAGAAACCGCGTTAAGCGGTTTTTTTATATCCGTTATTTGCCAAAAACATAAAGCTTTATAAGTTGTGTAAGGCTAAAAAAAGCGGCTATGTAGCCGCTTTAAAAAGTTTAAAATAAATTACAGTTCTTCAAAATAAAATGGTTCGCGTTCTTTTTTACCCACTTCATTCATTGTCTCTGCATTGAATAGTCGACCATTGCTCATGGTGTAATCTACTTTATCCGAATCTCGAATATTTTTAAGCGGATCGCCATCTATAACCATTAAATCAGCCAGTTTGCCCACTTCAAGCGAGCCTACGTTTTTATCAAGTCCTAAATACTTAGCCGGATCGAGTGTTGATGCACGTATTGCCTCAAGCGGTGTCATTCCGCCTTGTGCGAACATCCACATCTCCCAGTGTGCACCTAAGCCTTCACGCTGACCGTGCGCACCTAAGTTAACTAATACACCTAGGTCTTGCAGCTCAGCAGCAACGCGTGCGTTATTAAAGTGATTATAGTGATGATCGGGCGCTTTAATGCGGCGCATAGAGCGTGGTAATAATTGATTTTTTGGCACAAATTTACTTAAACGTGGATGATTCCACACATCAGTTTTATCGTACCAGTAGTTCTCACCCCAAATGCCACCATAAGCCACTACAAGTGTTGGTGTGTAACCAACATCACTTTGCGACCATAACTGCTTTATATCGTCATATATGTTCTCTACAGGGATTGAATGCTCAATACCTGTGTGTCCATCTACAATCATACTTAAGTTATGTTGTAATAATGAGCCACCTTCAGGGACAACCATCATTTCAAGTTCACGGCCTGCTTCAATAACTTGTTGGCGCTGCTCTCGGCGTGGCTGGTTATACGATTTAACACTAAACGCCCCTACTTTTTTAAGGCGCTCTAAATGAAATTTAGCATCGTCTAACGAGTCAATATGCGACGTATAACCTGGCATATTTGCGCCATATAAAATAGTACCCGTTGAGAAAATACGCGGACCAACAATCATGCCTGCCTTTTGCATTTCGCTTGCGGTAAATATTTCTGAGGTATCGTTTGATGGATCGTGAATTGTAGTTACACCCAGCGCTAAACCTGCAAAGTTTTTCCAGTTTTGCTCAGGTATAATTTCACCGCTTGCTTGCGAGCCATGTGCATGAGCATCAACAATACCAGGCATAATTGTTTTGCCTGTTACATCAATAACCTCAGCACCTTTAGGGATGCTTATCTCACTGGCTGTACCAATTACTTTAATATGCTTGCCATCAGTGATAATTACACCATTTTCAATAACCTTTTCGCCATCCATAGTAATAATTTTTGCACCAGTGAGCGCAATCATGCCTTTAGGCTCTGCCATTTTTTTACTGAAACCGATATTATCGCCACTTTTCACTTTAAAGTCGGCATCCTCAGCTTTGTTAATGGCAAACATCCCTTCAAGGCTTGCATGATAAAGCTCAGGCCCTAATGTCCAGTAAAGTTTGTTGCTCTTAGCACTCCAGCTAATGTTTTCACCAGCACGCACCGATAACTGCTCTATTGGGAATTGACTGTCTTTAGGCCCAATAT
This sequence comes from Pseudoalteromonas sp. APC 3691, assembly GCF_030408135.1. Taxonomy (NCBI): domain Bacteria; kingdom Pseudomonadati; phylum Pseudomonadota; class Gammaproteobacteria; order Alteromonadales; family Pseudoalteromonadaceae; genus Pseudoalteromonas; species Pseudoalteromonas sp. APC 3691. The sequence goes on from NZ_JASDCB010000102.1 coordinate 3,028, forward strand.
TAATTGTTTTACCACTTTGAACAAACGGCGTTACAAATACTTTAAATCGCTCAGCAAAAGCGAGGTATTGCCCATCTGGTGATACTCTAAATTCTGTCGCATGTTCTGACTCGTACAGTTTGCGAACTTTTTTACTTTCAAGCTCAACTACGCTAAGCGTTGGTTTTGGCCAAGGACTCATTATAAAAACGCGATCGCTTGCATCTCCAAATTGTGGTTGATAACCACTTTTTGAAATAAGTTCACTTTTACCGCCTTTAGCGCTTACGCTATAAACCCCCGGATTAAGTGACCACTTAGGGTTTAAAATATTGCCGCCAGTAGCTTTTCGATAAACAACCGTTTTACCATCTGGGCTAAACGTTGGCTCTACATATTTACCAGGCTCTTTAGTTATTGTATCGCCACGACCACTGCGCGCAGACACCACTCTTACAGACCCTTGTTTGTTATCATCCCATGTGGTGTAAACTATTTTTTTACCATCGCGAGAGTACTGTGGAAATAATTCGTAATGATCAGTTTGCTTTGTTAAACGCTTAATTTTACCCGACTCTAAATCACGTTTATAAATATGCCCAAGCGCTTCAAAAATTGCCGTTTCGCCATCTGGGCTTACTTGCACATTACGCAGCATTTTTACATCAAACTCATCAGTATCTAAGTTTTGTGTAAAGCGCACCGCTTTTTGAATTTTTTTACTTGTTTGCACTTTAAAAGGAATGGTTTTTACAGATCTGTCTGCAACATCTAGCTTGTGAATTGTGCCACCAGCCCAAAATACCAGTTCTTCATTATCGGGTGTCCATGCAATAGTTGGGTATACACCATGAATAGCCCATGTTTCTTGCATATCTCGCTCAAGCTTATCGTAAAGCTTAGTGTGCTCACCGCTGGTTAAGTCATATAAATAAAGACTAGTTTGAAAATCATCACGCTTTATATACGCCAGTTTTTTTCCATCAGGTGACGGTGTAGGCCTAATAGCACCGCCCATCGTATCGATTATGGTTTCAATTTCACCCGTTTCACGGTCGTAGCGCTTAATTTTATAAATACCCGCTACAGAATCTTTTGAATAATGAAAGGTTTTACCGGGTGTTGCATCATGCGAAAAGTATACATAACGACCATCCGGTGAAAACATTGGCTCACCTAAATCTTTTTGATCGTTCTCGCGTTTTGTAAGCTGTACGCCCTTGCCACCGGCTTTGTGATACAACCACACTTCACCTGCTCCCAATGAGCGGCTAGCTGTAAAGTGTTTACGCGCAACTAAGTAGTCGCCATCAGGACTCCATGCAGGACTATTTAATAACCTAAAGGTTTCATCGGTAACAGCGTGTTGATTTTCGCCATTTAAGTCCATTATCCAAATGTTATCGCCGCCACCTTGGTCGGAGGTAAACGCAATACTTTTGCCGTTAGGACTAAAGCGTGGTTGCATTTGCCATGCAATATCAGAGGTGAGCTTTGTAGCTGTACCACCACTCATTGGCATAGTGTAAATATCGCCAAGTAAGTCAAACACCACAGTTTTACCATCAGGGCTAATATCTATATTCATCCATGTGCCTTGCTCAACGCTAATTGCAGCGTTAACAAATTGCCCTTTTGGTGAATCTACTTGCCATTTTTGTTCGTCTTTTTCAGCGGCATTTACCTGCCCTATCGCTAATGACACCGACAATGCTAATACTGTATGAAGCATTTTTTTCATGCGTTTCTCGCTTGTTATTGTTGCAGTAAAAACTATTTCACATGATTGCAACAAAAACAAACGCAACTTGCCAGCGTTATATGATAAAGCGCGGTTTATGTAGGTTTAATGCCAAACAATAGGGTCAAATTGATAGTAATTAACTAGCATACTATAAATTTCAGGATCGTATCGGCGAAGCTCTGCGGGTTTTTCGAGGAAGGTTTCGGTGAGTACAGCAAAAAACTCAGCTTCGTTAGTCGCACCATAGCTGTGAATAACATGTGGCATGCTATAAGCAACATGACTTTTCAACTGGGTGAAAGCACGGCTAAATACTCGGCCCCACTCTTTGTAATCTGCTGAGCTTTTTAAAATGGGTGTGCCCGTTGTTTTACCTGTTTCTTGATCGAGTTGATGCGCAAACTCATGAAAAACTAAATTATGTCCATCACTTGGCAAGCGGTTACCTTCAAGCACGTCATGCCAACTGAGTACTAGTGTGCCGCCAGGCCATGACTCGCCTAGTCTTACCGTATTATGGTAACTCACAAGTCCTGCACTATCGCGAGTTGATTGCGGAGCATAATAAGCACTGGGGTATAATAAAATTTCTTTTACATTTCTATATAACGGCCACGGTTTATTAAGCACTAATACACACGCATCGGCGGCAACAATTAACTTCATTGCAGACGTTAGCCTTAAGCCATCACAACCAACGAAGCGTTTTTCGTTTAAAAACCACGTTATGTGTCGCTCTAACTTTTCTCTGTCAGCGTCGGTCATTTTTTTATAGATGGGCATGCAACGCAGTAAAATATCTTTTTGCTGCGAATTTAAAGCAAAGTCTTTATATTTACTGCGCCATAATCGGTTTTGAATTGATGGCCAACGCCAGAAAATCACCACAAAAAGAATTAAAACAACAATTAACAGTCCATTTATCATGGGGATTTCCTGAGCTAAGGTATGGTATATAAATATGTCCAGCACACGTGCTTTTCAAGCATATAAGGTTATGTATTTGAATATAAAGTAATTCGAATTGTATGACCTATAAACTACTTATAAATTACTTACTGCTTTGCACTACCGTTAAAATGGTGACTTTTAAGATTAAACTTTGCAAAAGGTGTCAAATGTATTCTGCAATGTGTTTATAAACTTTGCTACGTGCAAACCATCCATTAATGAATGGTGTACATCAATAGCTAAAGGCATTGTGCCTGTGTGTTTATCAAACTGACCAAATACAAATTTAGGAATACCTAAACTCTCACCTTCACTAAATGCATGCGAAAACGCACTAAAATTCAGCCACGGCAAAACAGAAATATGAATTAAGTCTGCCTGCCCTTCCGTTTGGGCAAACGCATCAGAGAATAACGGCTGTAATTTCGCTTTTTTGCTTACGTCACTTGCATGATTTGCAAACTCTTTAAAATCGCTTGCGCTATTAAAATAACTAAAAACAAACGTATCGTTTTCAGACAACTCAACCACACTTGCGCGAACACTATTAAGTAACCATGGTTGATTATCTATTATACGTAGCATTATTGAATCGTACTCATGGCACGCTTTTAAGGTGCAATATACATACGCTTGAAAAAAAGAAAATTGATTGGTTTTGCAATAGTCGTAAAGTGCTTGAGCATCTAAACGCACACACACATTAAAATAAGGCTGAGAAAAGTGTTTAAATAATTCAAAGTGTTGCTTTCTAGGCCAATTATCTAAATCGATGGGCTGCATGAGAGAAATTGAGGGAGTCATAATTTGCCGCACAAAATTAAAAATAAAGTGTACCGCTGTTCAGTAATAATTGCATTAGGGTCTGTTGATCTTTCAAGGTTAAATCCGCAAAGATCAACACCCCTTAACTTACAGATAAACAAAAGGTGTGCAATTGCACACCTTTATTGCATTTTAGCTTAAATTTATAGACCGTTTTTAATGATCTCTTGGGCTAATTCGTCAGCAATTAAATGCGTTGATTTTTGCTCTTTTTCGCTGCGAGCAAAAATTTCAGTTAACGTATTAAAAATACCTTCAACATGTTTATTAGACGCTGCTGCACTGTAACCATCTGGCGCTGTTTCATAATAAACATTAATAATACCACCGGCGTTAATTACGTAATCTGGTGCATATAAAATGCCTTTTTCACGAATAACTTCACCGTGGCGAGATTCTGCCAGCTGATTGTTAGCACAGCCTGCAATAATAGTCGCTTTTAAACGCGGTATCGTTAAATCGTTAACGGTTGCACCTAATGCACAAGGTGCATAAACATCAACATCTAAGTCGTAAATGTCATCAATGCCAACCGCAGTTGCGCCAAAATCACTGACTACACGGTCAATGGCAGCTTGGTTAATATCAGTTACAAACAACTCAGCGCCCGCATCATGTAAATGTTTACATAAACCATAAGCAACAGCACCTAAACCTTGAACAGCCACTTTCACACCTGCAAAATTTTGATGACCGCGTTGATGCTGTAGCGCTGCTTTAATTCCTAAAAACGTACCGTATGCTGTAAATGGCGATGGGTTACCGCTTTTACCTTCAAGGCCCAGTACGTAATTAGTTTCTTTATTCATGATAGCTACATCAGCACATGTGATGTTTACATCTTCTGCTGAGTAATAGCTGCCATTTAATCGCTCTAACTGGCGGCCAAATGCACGGAATAATTGCTCAGATTTAATTTCTTTCGCGTTACCTATAATTACAGATTTACCACCACCAAAGGGTAAGCGCGCAACTGCATTTTTATAAGTCATGCCCTTTGATAAACGTAGCACGTCATAAACAGCATCTTCGTCGTTCGCATAATCCCACATTCTACATCCGCCAACAGCAGGACCTAGGTTGGTATTATGTACAGCAATAATTGCTTTTAAACCCGACTCTTCATCAGAACAAAAAACCACTTGTTCATGGTTATCAAATTCAACTCGATTAAACACAGCCACTTAAAATACTCCGAAATAGTTAACCCGTGAGAGGGTATGCGCGCTGGAAATTGCCGAGACTTTATCATTTCATATTCGAGTTCGCTATACTCGCAGAAGATAAAACCAATGAAAACATCGAGCTTAAATTAAATAACCGGATTAAAACTATTTTATAGATAAAAAATTCACAAAATCGTTATTTGTAAGTTTTAAATACTATAAATATAAAAACCACACCAACTTACGTTTACGTGAACGTAATATAATTGTTGTATGTAAAGTTTAATATACAAGTGCTACTTGCCCGACACGTACTGCTGCCTATAGGTTTTCAGTAAAAAGTGAGCTTTTTCGCAAACTGGTCAGAGCTGTAAACTTACTAATAACTCTATTTAAAAAAACATCGAGTAGGGTGAGGCTTTTGCCTCATCCCTCTCACAGAACCGTACGTACGGGCCTCGTATACGGCTCCTGTATTCTTCTATCCCTTCGGCTTATTTTCTAAACGCCGATTGAGCAAGCCA
>NZ_JASDCB010000103.1:0-8065 GCF_030408135.1 Pseudoalteromonas sp. APC 3691
GCTGCGGCGGCGAGATTACTTGGAAGGGCTAGCCTATTTCGTACAGGTGGTAGTGCAACTCGATTGGAAAAATATGGATGTGAGTGATGTGATTGAAATTTAATAATTATTTTTGGGGATCCCTTAGGAATATCGCCTAATTGGTTTTTTGGTGGCTACTTAGCTATTGATCGTTCTGACTTTTACGAACCAAATTTTGGTCAGCTTTATATACGTTATTACTTTAATCCTGTGTACGGAACACTTGAGTTTCCAGGCACGCCGATTGTTCCTTATGCTGAGTTCTAACTTGGCATAAGGTGATACACCGCGAATACTTCCCCTAGCACTAAGGTATATGTATACTTGAGCGCAATTGTAACTAGGATAAGGGTGTGTCTCTTACCTTCTGGTGTTACTACCATATAGCAAATCATTATCTTAGCTACAAATAATAAACTGATGGTCGAGCATTTTAGTATGACTAAATACTAAGATAGCTAAAGCAAAAAATTATAAGGCCATTACAACAATTCTTAAAGTTAGGAAGTAAATATGAGTTCAGCTCCAGATAGTGGTTGGTTTGGCCACCCTAAAGGACTTTCGACATTGTTCTTCACTGAAATGTGGGAACGAATGAGTTATTACGGTATGCGAGCTATGCTCGTATTATTCATGACAGCAAGCTTACAAGAAGAAGGCCTTGCCTTTACTGTTGCATCAGCTGCTGCAATCTATGGTTTGTACACAGGCGCAGTATACTTTTTAGGCTTACCAGGTGGTTGGCTAGCTGATAGATTGTTTGGTGGTCAAAAAGCAGTTTGGTATGGCGGCATAACTATTATGATTGGCCATATTATTTTGGCTATTCCACATGATTATTCTTTCTTTATTGGCTTAATATTTGTAGCAACAGGTACTGGTTTACTAAAACCAAATATCAGTGCAATGGTAGGCCAATTATATAGCGATGCTGATGAGCGTCGTGATGGCGGTTACGCTATTTATTACATGGGTATTAACATGGGTTCTTTAATAGGTTACTACGTATGTGGTTACTTTATGGAGAACGTAGGCTGGCACTGGGCATTTGGTGCGGCTGCTGTAGGTATGGCCATTGGTTTAGTGCAGTACAAACTCACACTTAATAACTTACCAAAGCACAGTGCTTTACCGGCTAATCCATTAGGCTCTAAAGGTACTTCACGTGCATGGGGCGGTATTGCAGCATTTGTAATTGCAGCTGCTGCAGTTACTACGGCTGCAATGACCGGCGCTATTGTTATTAATCCAACTGTAGTTGCAGGTTACACAGCGATTGTATTTACTATTATCTTTTTTGTTTATTTTGGTGTTATTTACTTTACAGGTAATTTAACAGATGCCGAAAAACAAAGAATGTGGGCACTATTTTTAGTATGTATTGCATCTGCATGTTTTTGGTCTGGCTTTGAACAAGCTGGTTCATCATTAAACTTATTTGCTCGCGACTATACTGACCGTCTTATTGGTACTTTTGAAATCCCTACAACGTGGTTTCAATCATTAAACTCACTGTTTATTATTACTTTATCGCCATTTTTTGCAGCGCTTTGGATTAACTTATCTAAAAGCTTAGTATCACCTAGCTACAGCGTTAAATGTGCAATTGGCTTAATTATCATGGCATCAGGCTTTTTAGTTATGTTTATGGCGGCTCATTACGCAGCTGAAGGCTTAAAAGTTGCGCCTTACTGGCTTGTTACTACGTACTTTTTACATACAGTGGGTGAGCTTTGTTTAAGCCCTGTAGCATTAAGTGCTGTAAGTAAGTTATCGCCTAAACGTTACACTGGCCAAATGATGGGTGTGTTTGTATTAACTTACTCAATCGGTAACATCATCGCAGGTTTACTTGCTGGTAATTTCGATCCGAATAATGTTGATGAAATTCCTAACTTATACTTACAAATTGCATTATTTAGCATTGGTGTTGGTGTTGTTTTAGTACTAATGACTTTTAAAGCTAAAGTATGGGAAAAACAAGGTTTAGAAGAGAAAGTCTCTTAATTATTGTTTATTTCAAATGTAGCAATATAACCTAAGACAATTCCTCCATAGCGTCTATGGGGGAATTTTTTTATTCAACTTTGCCCTGCCCCCGTTAACTGATATTATATCCTGATTGGTTATTGATGACGTGGGCAACAAACGTACCCAGTATAGACTTAGTACTTGGCGGCCATACACACGGTGGGGAAAGCTACACAACCCTTGATAACGGCGCTATTGTTTTACAACCGGACTTTTATGCTAAAGGTATTACTGACTTAACGCTTACTTTTAATTTAGCTGATAAATCATCCCCAGTTATTGATTACAAAACGATTGAAACCGATACAATTGATGAGCGCGATGAGGCAACAAAACTAGCTATAGATGAGATAATGGGGCGTTATGCTCCCGATGCAGAAACTGAAATCGCTATTTCTGAAAACTATCCAACTGATGCGCAGCTAGCCGAAATCACCGCCTTAGCCGCAAAACATTCAAGCACAATTAGCGCAGCATTACTTAACCCTGAACTAGTACAAAAGCGCTGGACACCCGGCACACTGACTCAAGAAGACTTCCATAAAGCTTTTTACGTAGAAAGACAGCCATCAAATACGCCAGGGTTTAACTCTATTTATAAAGTAACTGTATCGGGAAGCGACTTAACAACGATGTTTGCAAGTCAACCAGATTGGTTTTTACTTAAACCTGAAGATATACAACCCACTAATAATTACGAAGTTGCACTATTTAAAGGAGCAGCTTTGAATCCTGATTTATTTTTTAATAGTGTTACATTCTCAAACGTAGAACCAATAGCTGAAGCTTGGTGGCTACTTGATAAATATGCACGTGCTAGAACAAGTCAGTGCCTACACCTTGACACTGACACCGAACTTTATTCATGCAACAACTTAGCAAATGTAACCATATGGAACTTTGACGATACTAACAACCCGTTAGCAGCTGATTTTGGACCTTCGGTACTTAGCTACTTTGATCCAGATGAAACAAATTGGGGCACTGCGGAGACACAATATAGCACCACTACTCAATTAAATATTGATGATTTAAGTGATGGCCCTTCAGGTGTTATGGCGTTTTCTCGCCACGCTCCAACAGAAGGCTTGCTTATTGATTTAAACACACCAGCAAATGGTGACTTTGCAAATGCAGGAATGGTGTCTGACTACACCTTGGTTATGGATTTATACTGGCCCGCAGAAGGTAAAGATATTTACCGTGCAATTATGCAAGCCAATACAACTGATTATCTTAATGATGATGCCGATATGTTTATTGACCCAAGCGGCGGCTATGGACAAGCAACTAGCGATAGCGGCTATTTTGGCAACACACAACCCGACTCTTGGCATCGTATAGCTTGTGTATTTTATACAGCACCAACCAACGGGGTATTTGAAGTCTATATAGATGGAGAACTTGCTGGCGTAAAAGAAGATGGCGAAATCGATAGTCGCTGGGCACTCAATCAATCTGTATTGCTTTTTACAGATAACAATTACGAAACAGTACCAGGGTACTTAAACTCGCTGCTTTATGCAGGACGTGCTATGACCAGAGATGAAATTAAAAGTATGGGTAGCGCAGAACAAAAGCTGTCTTTTGAGCAACCGACGCGAGTGCTAAATCAAACCATTGAGCGCCATTACCAAGCAGCTCCAGCAATTAAAACTAACGTGTGGATAGAACAACGGAACAAGTTCTTTGGTAACGGCTCTTAAAGTGTAAATAATTACATACAAAAAGGCTTTTGCTTATTAATTGTAAAAGGAGGTTTAGCGCAGGTTAAACCTCCTTTTTAGTATTTAAATACAATAACTTAAAAACAAATGCTCCCACTTGAATTTATACCATATAACTTCATTTTACTTAACTGTATTACAAACACGTAACTTTATAATAACCGTCCTATAAAATTTACACATGCACTACATACTAAATAGCGCCCCCCTCTTCCCCAAATTAAAAATCTGGTTGATTATCTACTGCAATATGACAACAACACATAATCGCAGTGCTTAATTGCGGGAGTAATAATAATGAGTGAAGTAAATAACTATTTAGGTTTAGTCGGTATTGAATTTACCGAATACGCAACACCTGATGCTGATTATATGGATAAAGTATTTACTGATTTTGGCTTCTCTAAGCTTAAAAAATTCAAAGGTAAAGACATCGTTTATTACAACCAAAACGATATTCATTTTTTACTGAATAACGAGCGTGAAGGTTTTTCTGCAGAATTTGCTAAAAGCCATGGTCCTGCTATTTGTTCGATGGGTTGGCGTGTTGAGAATGCGCAAAAAGCATTTGAAACTGCAGTAGAGCGTGGTGCAAAACCAGCGACCGACTCAACGCATAAAAATATGCCTTACCCTGCAATCTATGGTATTGGCGACAGCCTAATTTACTTTATTGAACAATTTGGCGACAAAGGCACTATCTACGAAAGTGATTTTGAAGACTTAGAAACGCAAAATGTTGTAGAAGATAAAGGCTTTATCCGAATCGATCATTTAACCAATAACGTTTATAAAGGCACCATGGAAAAATGGGCTAACTTTTATAAAGACGTATTTGGTTTTACTGAAGTACGCTACTTTGACATTAAAGGTCAAAAAACAGCGCTTATTTCGTATGCACTAAAATCACCTTGTGGCACCTTCTCTATTCCAATAAACGAAGGTAAAGGTAACGATAACAACCAAATTGATGAATACCTTGGTGAGTACAACGGCCCAGGCGTTCAACATTTAGCCTTTTTAACAGATGACTTAGTAAGCTCTCTTGATAAGCTTGATAAATCAACAATTGCCACTTTAGATATTATCCCAGAGTATTACGATACTATTTTTGACCGTGTACCTTGGGTTGCTGAAGATAAAGAAAAAATTCGTGAGCATCAGATACTCGTAGATAGCCAAAGTGAAAATTGTTATTTATTACAAATTTTCTCTAAAAACTTATTTGGTCCAATCTTTATAGAAATGATCCAGCGCGTTGATGATGGTGGCTTTGGTGAAGGTAACTTCCAAGCATTATTTGAATCAATCGAACGTGACCAAGAGCGTCGCGGCGTTTTATAAAATATTTGAGTAAATTAAAAGCAGCGAACTTCGCTGCTTTTTGTCGTTTTAATATTTAAAAAGTATGGCGCCAAGTACAAGTATGATTAAATAAACTATACCTTGTCGCCATACAGTAAAATCCAAAGGAAATGTAATGAGCCTAATTAACGAAACCCACGATATTAATTTAACCAGCTGGGTAGAATCAGCTAATGTTGATAATTGCGACTTCCCGATTCAAAACTTACCGTTTGCAGAATTTCGTCGTAAGGGGTCTGATGAGGCCTTTCGTGGTGGTGTTGCAATTGGTGATCAAGTAATCGATTTAGCAAAACTAAGTAAATTAAACGTTTTAACAGGTGACGCTAAAACAGCCGCAGATGCAGCAAGTGAAGAAACCTTAAATACATTTATGGGTTTAGGGAAACAGTATTGGTCAGCCCTTCGTTTAGCCCTTTCAAAAGCACTAAGAGCAGGCTCTGAGCACCAACAGGCGCTTAGCGATACATTGGTTGCACAATCCGATATAGAGTTTTCTTTGCCTTGTCGCATCGGTGATTACACCGACTTTTACACTTCTATTTATCACGCTACAGCTGTGGGTAGTTTATTTCGCCCTGACAACCCATTATTACCTAACTATAAATGGGTACCTATTGGTTATCATGGTCGCTCTTCATCTATTGACGTATCGGGTCAAACATTTCATCGCCCTAAAGGTCAAACCAAAGCGCCAGACGCAGAAGTGCCATCATTCGGTCCTTGTAAACGCCTTGATTACGAACTAGAGCTGGGTATTTACTTAGGTAAAGGCAATGCACTGGGCGATGCAATCGCTATCGAAAATGCTGAAAACCACGTATTTGGCTTTTGTGTATTTAACGATTGGTCAGCACGTGACTTGCAAGCGTGGGAATATCAACCGCTTGGTCCATTTTTAGCTAAAAACTTTGCCTCAACTGTATCGCCTTGGATTGTAACAACCGAAGCATTAGCGCCTTATAGAACAAGCTGGACACGTGATGAAAACGATCCACAGCCTATGGACTATTTAGAATCAAAAGCGAATCGCGACCAAGGTGCTTTTGATATTCAAATGGATGTTAAAATTCAAACGCAAAAAATGCGTAGCGAAGGCCATAACCCAACGCGCGTATCAACATCTAGCTTTAAGCACTCTTACTGGACTGTGGCACAAATGGTTACTCATCACACAGTAAATGGCTGTAACTTTATGCCAGGTGACATGCTAGGTTCGGGCACTCAGTCGGGTCCAACGCACGAAGAAGCAGGTTCATTACTTGAGCTTTCTCGTGGCGGTAAAGAAAAAATCACGCTAAGTAATGGCGAACACCGCAGCTTTTTAGAAGATGGCGATAACGTTATTATGCGTGGCTGGTGTGAAAAAGAAGGCTATGCACGTATAGGTTTTGGCTCTGTAGAGAGTACTGTACTGCCGTCAAAATAATACGAATATTAAAAAATTTATTAAAAGGGCTGCTTACTAAAAGCAGCCCTTTTTTATTAATTTTTGAACAGTTACAATTTTTTTCTAGCTTTTTTAACTCAAATTGCTATCTTAATTCGGTTAATAGCCAGTGTTATATGCCATGTCAGTATTTATAAAGTCTTTTTATCATAAATTTTTCCCTGCTCGTCAGCTACTTATTCGTCAAAATGGCGAAGTTAAGCATGTTGTTTTAGCCTCTTGGTTTCAACTTCTTGTAGCGTTGCTTATTTTAGTCACTTTTACTTGGCTGAGTATTTCGAGCTTTCGTGTTTATACACAAACAAATAAAATCTCTGACATAAAACAAAATCAAATAACCGAGCAAACGCTGTGGCAACAAAAAGTCAGTGAGCAACAAGCCCTTCAAGCAACGCAGCTAGAGCAACTTGCAATACTTGAACAAAAGCAGGCGCTACTGCAAAGCATGATAGAATCCCTTCCTGCTTCAATTAGCAAAGATGTTATTAAGCTTGATACAGAACTTGATGTACCAATTAATGAAAATGGCAATGAATTTCATGAGCCATTAGTCGATGAAAATCAAAAAGGTAAACAAGCACAGTTAATCGCTCCAATCACATTCGCAACAAGAGTGGCCAACTTAAATAATCAGTATGAGCAAAGCTTTACCTATTTAGATAACCAAATTAGTGAACGTCACCAAGCCATTTTAGCTATGGTTAAAGGCGCAGGAATTGAGTCTGCGCTTGAGCAACACCTAATATTAAGCGCCCAGACAACTGCACAAGGTGGGCCCCTTGATATATTTAACGAAACAAAAATTCCGAGCCACTTTTTAGCCATAGTTGATAAGTTATTAATATTAAATAATTTAGAAAACTTTTTAACTGAGCTACCAAACACCCTGCCTTTAGCTAAAGCTAAATACTATATTTCGAGTAATTTCGGCCTTAGAAAAGATCCCATGAATAGTAATCATGCCTTTCATAAAGGAATTGATTTAGCCGGTTGGCATAAAACCGAAATATTCGCTCCAGCAGACGCTGTAGTTCTTCGTGCCGGTCGTAATGGTGGTTATGGTAACTTTATCGAGCTTGAACATAAAAATGGCTTAGTGACTCGATTTGGACACTTAAATAAAATTAAAGTAAAGAAAGGTCAATCAATCACTAAACATGATGTGATCGGCCTAATGGGCAGCACCGGCCGAAGCACAGGCACGCATTTACACTACGAAGTATTACTTAATGGTAAACAAGTCAATCCTCTAAAAATAACAAAGGCGCTTTCTCGTGTTTGGTCACGGCTAGCGCATTTTAATCCCAGACTCTAGCAGGGTTGAGCGGTAATCATCGTCTAGCCCTGCCATTTTCTTTTTCCTCGCCATACTTGCTGACTTAGATGCATCTTGTTTAAAAAGCGCCATGGCTATCTTTCGCATTACATTAAACATTAATGGCCCTTGAAGTTTGCGTATTCTCGATTCATC
>NZ_JASDCB010000104.1:0-7964 GCF_030408135.1 Pseudoalteromonas sp. APC 3691
TTCTACAGCGTCGACAACTTGTAATTTAAAGCCTAATGAATAATCTCGTTGTGTTCGTTTGATCGGTGTATTATTTGACTTGGTCATAATAAATCCTAAATGTGTAAACACATTTCAGGACGAGACAACAGATACAAAAAAGCCCCGCAATAAGCGAGGCTTTAAATAAATGGTGCCGACTAACCGAGTCGAACGGATAACTTGTACAGACTACTGATTACAAGCCAGTTGTGTCGCTTTTAACTATGGGTATTTTTAATTCTAAAATCGAAAACAAAAAAGCCCCGCAATAAGCGAGGCTTTAAATAAATGGTGCCGACTAACCGAGTCGAACGGTTGACCTACTGATTACAAGTCAGTTGCTCTACCAGCTGAGCTAAGTCGGCACACAAAACTGTGTGCTAAGGCACGTTCAATTTTAAAGATTGAGAACTTTATAAAGCACTTAAAATAAAAAAACCTTGCATAAGCAAGGCTTTTCAATAAATGGTGCCTCGACGCGGAATCGAACCACGGACACGAGGATTTTCAATCCTCTGCTCTACCGACTGAGCTATCGAGGCACATAAACTGTGCTAATTAATTGTGATACTTTACAATTAACTTTAAATAAATGGTGCCGACTAACCGAGTCGAACGGTTGACCTACTGATTACAAGTCAGTTGCTCTACCAGCTGAGCTAAGTCGGCACACAAAACTGTGTGCTAAGGCACTTTATCAATTTTAAAGATTGATAACTTTTAATAAATGGTGCCTCGACGCGGAATCGAACCACGGACACGAGGATTTTCAATCCTCTGCTCTACCGACTGAGCTATCGAGGCACATAAACTGTGCTAACTAAAAGTAAAATAATTATTTAACTTTTAGCTTTGTAAATGGTGCCGACTAACCGAGTCGACGGGTAATTTGAACAGACTAGTGATTACAGCTTTCTTTTCAAACTACTTTAAATAAATGGTGCCGACTAACCGAGTCGAACGGTTGACCTACTGATTACAAGTCAGTTGCTCTACCAGCTGAGCTAAGTCGGCACACAAAACTGTGTGCTAAGGCACGCATAACAATGTTTAACTCTATGATTTAAACACCATTACTTTAATAATGGTGCCCAGACGCGGAATCGAACCACGGACACGAGGATTTTCAATCCTCTGCTCTACCGACTGAGCTATCTGGGCGTGCGGCGTATTAAACGAGTTTTGCCCTTACAAGTCAACTTTTTTTTTATTCTTTATAACTGTTTGAACGGTTTTCAAGCAACTCAGTACGTTTTTTATTAATAACGTTCATTTTTACCACAAACCTGACTATAACCATAAATAAATATAACTAAATCAGACTAAAAACGTAGTGAATTATTTTTCGTAAATGTTACGATTACTGCAATAATACAATAAAGACTTATTGTATTTAAATATACCAACCAGGGAACGTTAAATGCAGAGTAAATTCTCTTCACCGGTAAAAGGCCTACTGCCTCTTTTTTTAATCATTAATATAGCTGTAACAGCACTTGCTATAGTTGCCCATTCATTCTACGCGCAAACTGAAGTTAGCACAGCTCAACCCAAACCACCGGTTAATATCGTAACGCTCGCCGATAGATTAGATTTGCCTATGGTTGATGCATTAACTATGTACGGTCAAGGTAAAGTAAAGCAGTTACTCGATTTAACACATTTATTAGATAATGACTTTGAATATACTTTATATCGATTTAATACTACATCTGATACTCAATTAGTATACAGCAGTAGTAAGCCTGCTATCGACTCTATTAGAGCTGAAAATCACTTAGTGGAGCAAGGCATTATGCACCACCTACTATTATTAAATGATCAGCCCATTGGCGAGCTTATCATTAAGCAAAATTTACCTGCCATACCTTTAAGCACTCAAGATTCTCAAGTTATCGCTTATATAATTGCTATAGCGTGTGTAGCTTCATTATTTATATTTACTTTAATGTTTAATATGTACATTAATACTCGCTTACGTAAAAGTACTGACATTCTTACGCAAGAGCTACAGGCAATCATCGACGATGCTAATTACAATAGTAATGTTGACGAGCAACTCGATATTGGCCTAGGTGTAGTTGCAAGACACATCAATCTATTATTGCAAAAAGTACAAAGTGCAATGAGTGAGAATGACGCAGCCCAAAAAGAGCTTTATAAATTACAAAATGGTCTAGAGGCCGAAGTACAAAATCGTACTTTAGCGCTTGAGCAAGCAACACTAAAAGCAGAGCGAGCAAGCGAGACTAAAACAACGTTTTTAGCAACCATGAGTCATGAGATTAGAACGCCAATGAACGGTGTTATAGGTACTATTGATTTACTTCGCCAAACCGAACTTGATGGCGCTCAGCATCGCTTAAGTACGATTATTCGTGAATCAGCATTCTCGTTATTGAGTATTTTGGACGATATTTTAGACTTTTCTAAAATTGAGGCTGGAAAATTAAATATTGACCCTATCCCGTTTTCGGTAACCGATACCATTGAAGAAGTTGCTCGAGTACTTTCCTCTGTTGCTAAAAAACGTGAGCTTGATTTAGAGCTAGCAATAGCACCAGATATTCCTATAAATCTTACCGGCGATAGCGTACGTGTACGCCAGATTCTGTATAACCTATGTAGCAACGCAATTAAATTTACGAGCACTGATGAAAAAACTCAAGGCCATGTAAAAATATCAGTAGAGGTGGTACACAATACGACAGATCACTTTACTTTACGCTTTTGCGTAACTGATAACGGTAAAGGCATGTCGCAGGCACAACTACGCGAAATATTTAATCCGTTTATTCAAGCCGAAAATTCGATTACCCGAGAATATGGAGGGACAGGTTTAGGTCTTTCTATTTGTAAAAGCTTAACTGAGCTTATGCTAGGGACTATTCATGTAACAAGCCATACAGGAATTGGCAGTGAATTTACTGTTGAATTACCATTTAGTACATCAGGGAAAATTAAGTACGCACACAAAGGTGCATTAAATGGTAAGAGGATTATTGTAGTTAGTAATCATCTAGAACGTGAAAAAGTAATGTACCGCTACTTATCGTTTATGGGCGCTAAAATTACTTATGTACATACTGAAGAAGAAGCTGAAGAATATCAGCATGTGCAAGATATTATTTGGGTGGCTGATGGCATAGACAATATGGATAAAACAAACGCGCTCCTAAGACGCTTATTTTATTCATTAGAGGATTATAACCAACAAGTTGTTGTACTAAGCAAGCTTGATGAAGCGGCTATAAATCATAATAATATTTTTTATATTAATGCCTCTCCTTTATGTAAGTCTAACTTTATGCTGTCTATTTTAGTCGCTGCTGGTTTGCATACACCTAAACAAATTAAAAAAACCAAAACACTTAATAATTATTTAAATGTTGAGCAAGCTCGTAAATCAAACAAATTGATTTTACTGGTTGAAGATAACCTCCTAAACCAACAAGTGCTAGCCGATCAATTACACATACTAGGTTTTGGCGTTGAGATAGCAAACAACGGTGAAGAAGGCTTAGATATCTGGAGAAAAGGTGATTACTCACTTATTTTAACCGACTTACACATGCCTAAAATGTCGGGTTACGATATGATCGAAAAAATCCGTAACGAAGCAGAGTTATTAGAATCAATTGATGCACAGCCTTACATCATTGCTGTAACAGCAAACGCACTTAAAGGCGAAAAAGAGCGTTGTTTAGCCGTAGGTATAAACGACTTCATTACCAAACCTATAGAGCTAAACGCGTTAGAGGACACTTTAAAACGTTGGAGCGATAGGCAAAGCCAAAACCCGAATGTAGTTATCCATCAAACCATGGCGCTACCTATTGATATGCAAGCAGTTGCTAAATATGTAAATGGTGACGAAGCTAAACAGTTACGTTTTTTCAAGATGTATTTAGAACAAAGCCAAGGGCTAATTAAGGGGATTAATTCAGGCGTTATGGTTAACGATTTAGATGAGATTATTGAAGGGTGTCATCAATTAAAATCGATCTCCAAAACAATTGGTGCCCAAACGGTGGCAGAACTTTCAAGTGCATTTGAAGATAAATGTAAAAAGGGTGAACTCACTACCGATGAATTAATAGACTTAAGAGATAAGTTAGAAATTGAATACTCTAAGGCAGCTCAATTTTTAAAAGAACAAATTAAAATTTCTGAGCAAGAAGATGAGTTAAGTGATTAAATAACCGCACACAAAAAAAAGGGCTATTTAGCCCTTTTTTTATGTTTAAAATATTATTTTTCAGGCGGTCGATAACCTTCAATTTCCACATCTTTATTTTCAAACAAAAAGCCAACCATTTGCTCTTCTAAAAATGTGCGGTGCTCTGGGTCCATCATATTTAAATGCTTTTCGTTAATAAGCATTGTTTGCTTATGCTGCCACTGACCCCACGCTTCTTTAGAGATGTTATTAAAAATCTTTTCACCAATTTCACCAGGGTATAACTGAAAGCCAAGCCCTTCGGCTTCTTTTTGTAACTTTTGACAAAATACTGTACGTGCCATGATTGATTCTCTCTAACGCTAAATATGGGACTATTCTATACTATTGCTGTAATTTGTTTAACCAACTTTTTAGTTGGCGCTGCTAGGCCAACCTCTATTGATTGATCAAGCGGATACCACACTAATTGTTTGTCATTTACTACATCAGGAATTTTCTTAACATTGAGTACATGCGGATTAATCTTCAGCTCAAAATGTGAAAACACATGAATAAATGCTTCAAGCTCTACTAAGTCGGCTTCTAATCCTTGCTGAGCTAAAAACGTTTGAAGCTCCTCGTACTCATTAAATTCAAAAAAGCCAAACAGTCCTCCCCAAATACCGCTGTTAGGGCGTTTTTCCATAAGCACTTTATCGCCGCACTGAACAATTAACTGATGACAACTCTTCTTTGGCACTGCTTTTTTAGGTTTAGAATATGGAAACTCTTTTACTTTACCTGCATTAAAGGCACCACAACCTGAATTTAATGGGCAAGCCTCGCAATCAAAGCGACTGCGTGAGCAAACACTCGCACCTAAATCCATCATAGCTTGATTAAATTCGGTGACATTATTTTTAGGTGTTAATTGCTCTGATAAATGCCAAAGCTGGTTTTCGACTTTTTTAACACCGTACCAACCTTCTATCATAAAGTAGCGCGCTAAGACTCGCTTAACATTCCCATCTAAAATTGGATGATGCTGTCCAAGCGACAATGATAAAACAGCCCCGGCAGTAGAGCGCCCTATTCCAGGTAAATCCATAACCTCATCAAGCGTTTGTGGAAATTCGCCTTGGTACTTGTCACGTACTATTTTAGCTGTTTTATGTAAGTTACGCGCACGAGCGTAATACCCTAAGCCGGTCCAGTGATGCAGTACTAAATCTTCATCAGCATCGGCTAAAGCAATAATATCTGGAAAGCTTTGCATAAACTTTTCAAAGTATGGGATAACAGTAATAACTTGAGTTTGTTGCAGCATCACCTCAGACACCCACACTTTATAAGGTGTTTTACCCAACTGCCATGGAAATGTTTTACGCCCATGAAGGTCATACCAATCAACAACTTGGTTAGAAAACCAATTTGACTGTTCTTTATTTAAATCCAACATATTTTACTTTTACTGATGCTCAATGGCGGCTCAGTCTATTGTAGTTAATAAAAAGATCAAGCTATAGGCGCTGTAAAACCAGCTAATACTTGTGATTGCCGGCTTCGTCAGGGATAATATGCAACCATTTTTAAACACATTGTTTTTGTCAGGCCAATAATATGAGTGAATCAAGCAACACTAACCTTGAGCAAGCTAAGCAAGAAGGTAAATACATCCGCACTATTCGCAGTTTTGTAAAACGCGAAGGTCGATTAACCAAAGGCCAAGCCGCTGCAATCGAAAAATGTTGGCCAACAATGGGCCTAGAGCATAAAAACGGTATGCTTGATTTAAGCGAAGTTTTTGGCAATAACAACGATGTAGTAGTAGAAATTGGTTTTGGTATGGGTAAATCGCTTGTCGAAATGGCAACAAATGCCCCTCACCTGAACTTTATTGGTATTGAAGTACACCGCCCAGGCGTTGGTGCTTGTTTAATGGATGCCGATGAAGCAGGCATTACTAACTTACGTATTTTTGAACACGATGCAGTTGAAGTACTTGCAGATTGTATACCTAATGAAAGCTTAACAACTCTACAATTGTTTTTCCCTGATCCTTGGCATAAAAAGCGCCATCACAAACGCCGTATTGTACAAACTGAGTTTGTTGAAAAACTAAGAGCCCAACTTAAAATGGGTGGCGTTTTTCATATGGCAACAGATTGGGAAAACTATGCAGAGCATATGCTTGAAGTAATGAATGTAGCTCCTGGTTTTAAAAACCAATCAGAAACTAACGATTATGTTCCACGTCCAGATTTGCGCCCGCTTACTAAGTTTGAGCAGCGCGGACATCGCCTAGGCCATGGCGTGTGGGATTTAATGTTTGAACGTACTGAGTAATTTGTAACTTTAAGCACTCACTTTTATTTTTGATAAAACTAAACATACTGTAAGGCAAAGCCATTTATGAGCGTACTAACCAACCCAAGTTTACTGTTACTTCGTAATAGCGAGGCATTAACGGGCAAATCTATCTTGGTGGTCAACTTTGTTCAAGATGGCTTTTTAACAGAGCTTAAAAAGCTTAACCCGCAAAGCAAGGTAACTGCATTTAGCTACAACCATGCTAACGGTGAGTTTGCTAAAAACAGCAAAGACGTTGAAATCCATGTAAATCACACAATACCTGGTAACGGCTATGATTTAGTTATTCTTTACTATCCTAAATCAAAACCAGAGTTATTAATGGCGCTTGATAATATTCGAGCTGCTATTACTGATGATGCCGAGCTATTAGTGATAGGTGAAAATAAAAGTGGTGTTAAATCAATTGAAAAGCAATTAGCTGGCAAAGCAGAGTTTAGTAACAAAATTGATTCGGCTAAGCACTGCGTTCTTTACTCATTTGCTGAGATTACCCAGCACCCTAATTTTGATATTACGACCTACCATAAAAAGTTTGTTGTTAATGTTGCTGACACCGAGTTTACAGCTATTAGTATTCCTGGTGTGTTTAATCACGGTAGTTTAGATATGGGAACGAAAGTTCTACTCGAAAACACACCGACAATTAAGCAAGGTAGGGTTCTCGACTTTGGTTGTGGCGCAGGTTTAATAGCAACCTTTTTAGGGCTGCATAATCCATCACTTGAGTTTGTGTGTAGTGATGTAAGTGCACTGGCAACTTACGCAACACAGCAAACCCTAAAGCTTAACAGCATCAAAGGCGAAGCGATATTAAGTGACGGCCTTAAAAGCATTACCGGTAAGTTTGATTTAATTATTAGCAATCCACCTTTTCATACGGGTATTGCAACCGACTACACAGTAGCAGAGACATTTTTAGCAAATGCAAAACAGCATTTAACTAAAGCAGGAAAGCTGAATATTGTAGCTAACAGCTTTTTAAAATACCCGCCTATTTTAGAAACGCAATTTGAAAGCTACCAAACGGTATTTAAAAATAACAAGTTTGCCGTATATAGCAGCTAGTATTATTTTTAAAAATGCTTGAGTGCAAACGCGCTCAAGCTAACCTTCGAATAAATATAAGAATTAATTTAGCTTTTTTCCTTCATTTTCTCCCGTCTTTGCTAAACTAAAACTCTAAATAATCAAAATTAATTCAGGCGATAACGAAATAATGCCACGGCTAGCGCATTTTAATCCCAGACTCTAGCAGGGTTGAGCGGTAATCATCGTCTAGCCCTGCCATTTTCTTTTTCCTCGCCATACTTGCTGACTTAGATGCATCTTGTTTAAAAAGCGCCATGGCTATCTTTCGCATTACATTAAACATTAATGGCCCTTGAAGTTTGCGTATTCTCGATTCATC
>NZ_JASDCB010000105.1:0-7190 GCF_030408135.1 Pseudoalteromonas sp. APC 3691
TGCGCATCTTATACAGTATGCCTTCGAGCGTTTTTCTATGGTCGGGCTTATTATAAATTCGACCACTTAAGTACATTACTTTTGATAAGACATTCCATGTCCCGTCTGTTAACATTAATCTTGGCATGTAGGTTCGGTGTAAAGTTTTCTGGCGAATTCAATTATACCTTATCTTCATGCTGTTTGTTTTTCATACCACAAAGATCAACACGCCCTAGTGATCTGCTAAATCACTCGTGAAAAACGCGTCGCATTTATTTGTTTTTGTAAATGAGCGTCAAAGCACATGCAAATAATACGAATGAATAAGTTGCCGCGTGGCGTTACGCTAATTTTATTATCATTTATAGTGACTAGTTCATCTTTTATAAGCGGCGTAAGCGCAATTAACGCATCCTTAAAGTAGTCATTAAATATAAGCGCATGCTTTTCGCTAAAGTCTTGTATATCTAATTCAAACTGGCAAATGAGCTGCTTAATTGCATCAGCACGAATTACATCATCATGCGTTAAGTGCATACCTTTATTAAGGGCACAGCCGATTTGTGTTTCGATGCTGTGGTAATAATGTTTTAATTCTTTTTGATTTTGTAAAATGGCAGTGCCAATTTGTGAAATTGATGACACGCCTAAGCCTAATAAATCACAATTTCCATGGGTTGTATAACCTTGAAAATTACGATGTAACTTGCCTTCATTTTGCGCAATAGCTAGTTCGTTATCGGTTTTTGCAAAGTGGTCCATACCAATAAATTGATAGCCTGCTTGCGTCATCTGCTCCAGCGTGTTTTTAAACATAGTGAGTTTATTATGTGCACTGGGTAAATCTGCATCTTTAATCTTACGCTGTGCGGCAAAGCGCTCTGGTAAATGCGCGTAGTTAAACACCGATACTCGGTCAGGGCTTAACTCAATAAGTTGCTCTATAGTTTGCTTAAAGCTCTCTGGCGTTTGCAGAGGAAGCCCGTAAATCATATCTGCATTAATAGATTGAAATCCCAGCTCGCGAGCTTGTGTAATTAATTGCTTAACCGTATCTGCATTTTGCGGGCGATTAACAGCAAGTTGCACGTCGTCGTTAAAGTCTTGAATCCCAAATGAGACACGGTTAAAGCCAAGCATCCTTAAATCAACGAGCATATTATCGGCAAGTGAGCGTGGGTCTATTTCAATGCCGCGCTCTGTTGTGCTTGTAAAATTAAAGTGCTGCTCTAAAAGCTTAATTAGACGAGTCATTTGTTTTGCGGTTAAAAAGGTGGGAGTACCGCCACCTAAATGTAATTGCTCAACCGTGTAGTTTTTAAATAAATGAGCTTGGGCAGTAATTTCTTTTGCTAAAAAGTCGAGGTACGTATCTGCCTTAGATTGATGGCGGGTAATTATTTTATTACAACCACAGTAGTAGCAAAGCTGGCTACAAAACGGGATATGAATATATAGAGAAAGTGAACGACTCGTTGACGATTCTACAGCGCTTAGTAGGTCTTGTTGTTGATACCCGTCACGCAGTGATAGAGCGGTGGGATACGAGGTATAACGCGGGCCAGACACATTATATTTGTTTATTAGGGTTTGATCCCATTGTGGAAGTTTAATCATCACGCGCACCTAAGTATTTATTTAGGGGGGGATTATAAAAAAGTACGCAGTGAGGCGGTTTGATCTATAACAAAAAAGGTACCGAAGCACCTTTTTTAATAAAATATCAATTAATGCGGTCTAATTAATACGTAACGGTATGAGCATCTTTGAGATATTGAAATAACTCTTTATAACCTTTACCCGGCTTTTCAGCTTTCGCTTCTTTTGCCGCATTACGAACCAATTGACGCATTTGCTGACGATCAAGAGACGGAAACTGTTCAATAGTCTCATTGATAAGGTCATCACCTTGTTCAATTAGGTCTGAACGTAATTGCTCAATTTTTTTGACCAATACTTCAGCTTGGTTATTTTTATTAAGCATTACATCGATAATCGCTCTAATAGCGTCAATGTTTTCTACAGTACGCAACGTTTTAGCGATGTAGTTTAAGTGACGGCGGTACGCGTCACTTTTATTACTTATTTTATCAGCAACAACCATTGCCGCTTTTAAATCGTCATTTAATGGCAGGCGTTCGCGCTGTTTTTTACCCATTTTGGCAATTTCAGTACCTAACTGATGAAACTCTTGCGCTTCGCGCTTAAGCTCCGTTCTTGATACATATTCAATTTCTTCTTCAATTTCAGCAGGCTTGCCTTTTTTCTTTGCCATGGGGTGCTCTTAAATAAAAATAACTTTTGCCATTATACATGAATATGATACTTAGGAATATTAGCTGATGTGATGCATTGAGTGTGTTAGCATTTAAATATAAGAAATGCGTGCATTATGCCTCTAAGGCTCAGGACTTAATTTATGAAAAGCCAACAAAACGATCCAATTTATTCTCAAATATCGCAAGTTAAAGATGCGGTAGCAGAAGTACTCGAACATGCCAAAAAATTAGGCGCAACAGCTGCAGAAGCGGCTATGTCTAGCACGTCTGGTTTATCGGTTAGTACACGAATGGGTGAAGTAGAAACCATTGAGTTTAACCAAGACGGCGGCTTAGGCATTAGTGTATACGTTGGTAATAATAAAGGTTCGGCGTCAACCGCTGATTTAAATCCAAAAACATTGCGCATGGTAGTCGAAAAAGCGATTGATATAGCCAAATTTACATCGGATGACCCATTTAACGGCGTTGCTGATAAAGAATTGCTTGAATTTAATCCTAAAGATTTAGATTTATACCATCCTTGGGATGTAAGCCCTGAAGAAGGTGTTGAGCTTTGTCATGCTGCTGAGCAAGCTGCATTAAACGCAGATGAGCGCATTGTTAACTCTGATGGTGCGAGTTTTTCATCTCACCAAGGATTACGTGTTTATGGTAACAGCCATGGTTTGATAACTGGCTTTCCACGCACTCGTCATAGCATTAGTACGATGGTAATAGGTCAAGATGGCGAGCAGATGCAACGCGACTCTGCTTATACTGTTGCCCGCGACCAAGCGGGTTTAAATGACGCAGCGGCAGTTGGGCTTGAAGCAGCAGCTGAAACATTGGCTAAATTAAATAGCCAAAAGTTAGGCACAATGAAAGTGCCTGTTATTTTTAGAGCCGATATTGCAAATTCATTGTTTGGTCACTTAGTGTCGGCAATTGGTGGTGGTGCGCTTTATCGTAAATCAAGTTTTTTACTTGATAGCTTAGGCACACAAGTATTTAGTAATTGTGTGAATATTGCCGAGCGCCCACATATTTTAAAAGGGTTGGCGTCGTCACCGTTTGATAGCGAAGGTGTTAAAACATTCGATAGGGAAATTATTCAAGGCGGCGAGCTACAAACTTATTTATTAGCAAGTTATGCCGCGCGTAAAATGAATATGACCCCAACAGGGCATGCTGGCGGTATACATAACTGGCTTGTTGAGCAAACTCATAACGATTTAACTGCACTATTAAAAACGATGGGCACCGGCTTATTAGTTACAGAGCTAATGGGGCAGGGCGTAAATACCGTAACGGGTGATTACTCTCGTGGTGCTGCTGGTTTTTGGGTTGAAAATGGTGAAATCCAATATCCTGTAAGCGAAATTACCATTGCTGGTAATTTAAAAGATATGTTTAAAGGCATATCTGCTATTGGTGGTGACATAGAACGCCGTGGTGGTATTCAAACTGGCTCAGTATTAATAGAGCAAATGCAAATAGCCGGCGCGTAGTATTAATACGCAGTGTATACTTAGACCTAGAGTATTATCTCTGGGTCTAAGTGAGCTTTTACGAGGTGTAAAATGGCTAAAGATAGATATGCACCAAAACCGCTAACCGATATTATGGCGGGGTTAAATAATCGTTTATCAGCTTATGCAGGCAAAAGCCAAGCACTTGATACACAGCAAACCCTATTAAAAGATTTTTTGGGTCCTAAGTTGGGTGATAAATGCCGAGTCAGTAATTACCGAGACGGCACGCTAATGATAGAGGCGGTATCTGCACCTATAGCGCTTAGGCTTAATTATTTAAAAATGGATATGCTTTCACATTTTAGAGCTGCCGGAATGGCAGAGCTCGGGCAAATAAAAATAACTGCAAATCCTCAAGCAACTCAGAGATTAAGTACAGCGAATAAGTCGGGCAGTCCTGCAGTTACCAACTCACGTAAAATGAGTGAGCAAACAGCTGATTACTTAAACGCGATAGCATCTTCTGCACCCCCTTCTTTAAAAGAAAAACTAGAGCGTTTAGCGCTTCACGGAAAAAATAAAAGTAAGTCTTAACTACCCACCATCTTGTTATTGGTGGGGCTAATTTGGCAGCTCACCGCATTCAAAATACTTTGTTACATATTCCATTTTATTGTTGGCTTAATGAGGTTTATGATACTGCGTGGGCTTTATATTGATCGAAAGCTCTTTGATACCCATTCCATTAAGTAAAAGCGTGTAGGCAGTGCTATTTTTACTCCTGCTATATTCAAGAGTTTAATGGAGTTGGTATGTGATACCAACCTGCATAAGTCTTTGATCAATTTAACGAATTAAATTGCACTATAACGTCGTTAAAAATTTTTTATTTAGAGCAGCTAGATACAAAAACTTTTGCCTGGTTCTAGCGTGATTTTCTTAACGTTAAATAGACCCCATATATAAGCAGATTGGTATGATTCAATTCTAACTAACAAACGGAATAATTATGAATAAAGTAACAATGGCTGCTGCAAGTATCGCACTTGCGCTTGGCTTGGTAGGTTGTGGTGAAAAACAACAAGAAACTAAAGTAACCGACACTCCAGTAGTAACAGCACCCGCTGAAAAACCACTAGAGCTTGGTATTGAATTAGCTAATATGGATAGTTCAGTACGCGCACAAGACGATTTTTACTACCATGTAAATGGGCAGTGGTTAGCTAAAACTGAAATACCAGGTGATAAGTCTAACTACGGTTCTTTTTCGCAGCTATATGATGAGTCACAAAAAGCGATGAAAATTGCCCTTGAAAGTGCAGCCGCAAACAAAGCTGCTAAAAAAGGCAGTGATGAGTATAAAATTGGCGCATTTTATAAAAGCTACATGAATCAATCTGCGCGTAATGAGCTAGGTATTACGCCATTACAACCGTCATTAGATACGATTGATAGCGTTAAATCTAAAGCTGACTTAGTGGGTTTAATGGCTAAAATTCAAAAACAAGGCGGTACTTTACCGTTTGGTTGGTTTGTAAATAACGATGCTAAAAACTCGAGCGAGTATGCATTGTATTTATCTCAGTCGGGCCTAGGTTTACCAGATCGTGATTATTACTTAAATGATGACGAAAAATTCACTAAAATTCGTGCTTCTTACGAGCAATACATCACAGATGTTTTAGCAAAATCAGGCGTTAAAAATGCAGCAGAAGCTGCCAAGAGCGTACTTGCATTTGAAAAAACACTAGCTGATGCTCAGTGGAGCCGTGTGCAAAGCCGTGATGCAACTAAATCTTATAACAAGATGACAGTAGCAGACGCAAGCAAGTTGATGGGCGACCTTGATTTAGCTGCATTCTTTAAAGATGCAGGTGTGAGTGCAAGTGATATTATTGTACGTCAACCAAGCTACTTAGAAGCACTTGCTACTATTTACAAAGACACAGATTTAGCGACGTGGAAAAACTACTTAAAATTTCATTTCGTAAGTGGTTATGCAGAGCTACTTAGCGAAGATTTAGTTAACCTTAACTTTGACTTTTACAGCACAACACTTCGTGGCGTAGAAGAACAAGCACCTCTTTGGAAGCAAGCGGTTGATGCATCTAACAGTGTACTTGGTGAAATTTTAGGTAAGGTATACGTTAAAGATAACTTCCCGCCAGAAGCTAAAGCACGCATGGAAGAGTTAGTTGATAACGTAATTAAAGGTTATGGCGTTGCTATCGAAAATCTTGAGTGGATGAGCCCTGAAACAAAGCTTGCAGCGAAAGAAAAATTAGACAAATTTACGCCTAAGATTGGTTACCCAGACACGTGGAAAGATTACTCAGAGCTAGAGATTAACTCAGACGAGCTAGTAGGTAATTACATTCGTTATAGCGAATGGGCATACGCAGATATGATTGCTAAATTGGGTAAACCAGCTGATCGCTCTGAGTGGCACATGACTCCGCAAACGGTAAATGCGTATTACAACCCAGTAAACAATGAAATTGTATTTCCAGCCGCTATATTACAACCACCATTCTTTAATTTAGAAGCGGATGATGCTGTAAACTACGGCGCAATTGGCGCGGTAATTGGGCATGAGCTTGGCCACGGTTTTGACGACCAAGGTGCTAAATACGACGGTGACGGTAACTTACGTAACTGGTGGAGTGAGACTGACCTTAAGCAATTTGAAGAGCGTACAGCGGCTTTAGTTGCACAGTATAACGAATATAAACCATTTGAAGATGCAAGTGTTAATGGTGAGCTAACGCTTGGCGAAAACATTGGTGACTTAGGTGGTTTAACCGTTGCGCATAAAGCGTATATGCTATCTTTGGGTGATAAAAAATCACCCGTGATAGATGGTTACACAGGCGATCAACGCTTCTTTATGGGTTGGTCACAAATCTGGCGTCGTAACTACCGCGATGAAGAGTTGCGTAATCGTTTATTAACAGACCCTCATTCACCAAGTCACTACCGTGTAATCGGTATCTTGTCGAACATGCCTGAGTTTTACGAAGCGTTTGACGTAAAAGAAGGTGATAAAATGTATATCAAACCAGAAGATCGCGTAAAAATCTGGTAATTGCATTGCTATAAATAACAAAAAACCAGTAAGTTTTTAGCTTACTGGTTTTTTTTGTATCTTGAATTTGTAAATAACCTGAACTATGGATAATAAATCTATCTCAAGCAGCTATTTTCAGCGCTAACTACGTTGAATTTACTTGCAATAGGCCAGCTATTGACGCGTAAATTCGCCTTGTTTTCACTAAAAATCTCTGGCTAGAGAAAATAAATTTAAATATCACCATGATTCAATACGTTAATAAATTTCTTAACCAGAGTTCATATATGGTCTCCTCCAGTATTGCAAGGTGTCATTCAACGATAGCAGGGACAGGTTTGCTGTCATATATACGGTCTTTTAGTGAAGATTATTACTTCTGACCTTGATGTAATCCGCGCATATTGT
>NZ_JASDCB010000106.1:0-6952 GCF_030408135.1 Pseudoalteromonas sp. APC 3691
AGGGATAGCCACGCGGTATGAAAAGCTTGAACGAAATTATCATTCAATGCTCGCTTTAGCATTTACTATGATGTGGCTACCAATGTGGGCTGATTGATATATGTACTACAAAGATCAACAGCCCCTAGTCTAATAATTAGTGAGGCTTATTTAATAGTGAGGTCGAAGTAATTGCAGTGTTGAGCGTTCGTGGTATATTCACCGATACAATTACAAGTTATCTTATTGATTCTAAATGGATGTAAATTAGACAGTCCAGACTGACTTAAGAACTCTGTTGATTTGAATAATTATTTACCATCAATAGCCCAAATTAAACACGAAAAGGAATTCAAAGTGATAAATACAGATTTAATCTCAAATCTTTTAGGTGAACGTAGCAATTTCATATTAATAGGGTTAACCGGTAGAACTGGCTCTGGCTGCTCAACAACAGCAAATTTATTAAGTGGCGATAAATTAAAATTCCCTGCCAGTAACGAAGTTAACTATAAAACTGAACCTTACTTCTCGGGTATGGATATCAAGCGCTATGAAATTGTAAAAAAATACGCTGAAGAGAATAATGATCTATTTAAAGTAATTAAAATAAGTGAACTTATTAGCGCTCAGATTTTAAATATTACAGAAGATGATTTTAGAACTTTTATTGAATCTGTAATTGATAAAGATTTACATCAAAAAATAGAGCAAGTATTAGAAAAATGTAAATTTAAAGAAAGCCAAAAAGCATTTAAAAAGCTATCTAAAGAATCTGATTACTTTATTAATGGTACAAGCTCTCATAACCATGAACTAAAAGGTTTAAATATTTCAAGTTGGTTTGACATCATCAACCAGTTCACATTAAATTTAAAGGATGTACTAAAATCTGATTTAGCTAATAGTTATGTAACCATCTATCAAAGCGTTGGTGATTCGATACGCCGGACAAAAAAGATTACTCCTAACTACAGAGAAAATAGCTTTGTGCCAGAAGGGTTATTCGAATTACCACGAATGGTAAACCGGCTAATAAAATTCTATCGCTATAAAGATAAAGAAGACAAGAAAAAAACATATATTGCCATAGACACTATTCGTAACCCTTATGAAGCAAAGTATTTTAAAGATAGATATGCAGCATTTTATTTGGTTTCTATTAATGCGACAACAGAAGATCGAAAGAAATATCTGCAAGATAAATATAAGTTTACTTTTGATAAAATAGCCGAAATTGATGAAAGAGAATCAGGTAAATTCCCTACCGAAGGTAAAACAGATGCAAAATGTGGCGAATGTAATCAAGAAATAAATAAGTCATCTAAACATGACAAATACGATGAACTTATAATCTCGAATGTAAAAAGATGTATTGAGATATCTGATATACATATATTTAACCCAAGAAATGAACCACAAAACCACAACGTTCTGAAAGCTCAGTTAGCTTGGTATTTAAGTCTAATTAAACACCCTGGCTTAGTAACCCCAACTCCATTAGAGCGTGTCATGCAAATTGCATTTACGGCAAAAATGAATTCAGGTTGTATATCTCGACAAGTTGGGGCTGTTGTAACAGATGATGCTTACTCAATAAAATCTGTGGGATGGAATGATGTAGCCAAAGGACAAGTACCATGTAATTTACGTTCACTTGAAGATTTAGAAAATTTTTCTAGTGATACTACATACAGCGAGTATGAAAGAAACGATGAAAATTTTAGAAAATTTGCATCAAATGAATTAATTAAAATAAAGCATTTAGGAGAGAAAGGAAGAAATTTAGCATATTGCTTTAAATCAATTCAAAACAAAGTAGATAAAGAAAAAAACCAAGTTCATACTCGTTCACTTCATGCTGAAGAAAACGCATTTTTACAGTTAGCTAAGTATGGTGGTGTTGGTATTGAAGGCGGGAAACTATTTACTACAGCTAGTCCATGTGAACTATGTGCTAAAAAAGCCTACCAGTTAGGTATCAAAGAAATTATATTTATTGATCCATACCCAGGTCTAGCTATTCAACATATTATATCCATAGGGATAAATCCGCCTAAACTAATTCAATTCAGAGGGGCTGTCGGCAAAGCATACCATCAACTGTATGAACCTTTAATGCCTTATAAAGACGAATTAAATTATTTAGCTGATAACTAGACCACTATTTAGAATATTTAATTTTGCAACACAACTCTTGTATCTAGTAAGTGTTGTGTTGAAAAAAAACAGATAGCACAGAGCTCCACTATTAAAAGCAAATGCAACAAGCACATCATTTATTACCCAAACCTATAAACTCCCTCGCCCATATGCCATAATCTAAATAATTCATTATTTTAGTAACTTGGCGCGTATTTAGGCGCTTTTAAGTTAACTACTCAGGGTTTTCAGCATGGCATATCAAGAGCAAAATCAAGCAACCATCTATTGGCACGACTACGAAACGTGGGGAGCAAGCCCTCAAAAGGATAAGCCGAGCCAATTTGCGGGTATTCGTACCGATCTTGATTTAAATATTATTGGCGAGCCACTTATTGAATATTGTAAGCCGCAAGCGGATTACTTACCTCACCCTGAGGCGTGTTTAATAACGGGTATTACGCCACAAGTGGCGATGAAAAAAGGCTTAGTTGAAGCTGAGTTTATAGCAAAAATTCATGCCGAATTTAGCGTACCAAACACCTGTGTCGCCGGTTATAACAGTATTCGGTTTGATGACGAAGTAAGTCGTTACAGCTTTTACCGTAACTTTTACGACCCATACGAGCGCGAATATAAAAATAACAATAGCCGATGGGATATTATTGATTTAGTACGTGCTTGTTACGCGCTGCGCCCTGAAGGGATTGAATGGCCGTTAAAAGAAGATGGCAGCCCAAGCTTTAAGCTAGAGCATTTAACCGTAGCTAATGGTATTGAACACGCCGCTGCGCATGATGCACTAAGCGATGTAACCGCCACTATTGCACTGGCTAAGCTAATAAAAGAAAAACAGCCAAAGCTGTATAACTTCTTTTTTGGTTTGCGTAATAAAAAAGCCCTTGCTGAATTGGTTGACGTTTTTAACATGACGCCGCTGGTGCATACCACGTCGCGCATACCTGCAACACAAGGCTGTACAAGCTGGGTTGCACCAATGAGCTTTCATCCGGTAAATAAAAACGCGGTTATTTGTTTTGATTTAACTCAAAACCCGCAAGTACTCATTGATTTAAACGTAGAAGAGTTACGCAAACGCTTATACACCAAACGTGTAGATTTAGCCGAAGATGATTTACCTGTTGGTTTAAAACTAGTGCATTTAAACAAGTGCCCTATTTTAGCCCCAGCTAAAACATTATTGCCTGAAAACGCCGCCCGCCTTGGGATTGACCGCGAGCAGTGCTTGGCTAACTTAGCTATTTTAAAAGCCAATACCGACCTTCGCGATAAAGTAACCGAGGTGTTTAACGAGCAAGGCGATTACAGCGCAACCACTAACGTTGACTACTTACTTTACGATGGGTTTACAAGCCATGCTGATAAAGCTAAATTTGCGATTATTCGTGATGCAAAACCAGATGAATTAGCAGGGTTGAAGTTAGACTTTGAAGATAAAAAGTTTAATACGTTGTTGTTTAGATACCGCGCCCGTAACTGGCCTGAAACGCTAAACCAGCAAGAGCTTGACCAATGGCGCCAGTATTGCCAAAACAAGTTAATGCACGGGGAAGATCAACCGTCGATTAATGCGCAAGATTTTATGATCACCCTTGAAAACCTAGCGCATGAACATGACGACAGCGAAAAAAATCTTACAATTTTAAAGGCGCTGTATAACTACGCTCAAAGCATGTAATTTACTTTAATTTTGTTTATATAACGCATTAAAAACGCGACGCTTTAGCAATAAAGCGTCGCGTTTTTTTGTTTATAAATATCTGTACCACTTCAAACAAAGCAAAATCTATTTCACAAAGAGAAGCGAATGAGGAGTAAATGAGAATACATAAAAGCAATAATCTTTTGATCTATTACTGCCTCTAAAAGCGCAGCGCCTCATAACCTCTGTGTGAATAAGTCACTTTACGGGCTTTGCCCGTCACGCAAGTAAGCTTCGCGTTTACATCGACATACTCAACGTAAACGTTACTTTTTATGCAGTGCTTCAAGGCGTGCTAGTAAACTTGAGGTATCGTATCTGCCGCCGCCGAGTGCTTGTACATCGGCGTAATATTGATCGACCGTTGCGGTCATTGGTAATGTAGCGCCATTGTTTTTAGCTTCATCGAGTGCAATGCCTAAATCTTTACGCATCCAATCTACGGCAAAACCAAACTCATATTCACCCGCCCACATTGTTTTGTAGCGGTTTTCCATTTGCCACGAACCGGCTGCACCTTTAGAAATGGTCTCTATAACTTTTTCACCATCAAGCCCAGCTTGCTTGGCGAAATGTAAGCCTTCGGCTAAACCTTGCACTACACCAGCAATACATATTTGATTAACCATTTTACAAAGTTGTCCCGAGCCAACGCCGCCTAGCAATTGGCTAAAACGACTAAACGCCGCCATAACTGGCTGCACTTTAGCAAATACGGCTTCGCTGCCACCCGCCATAACCGTTAATACGCCGTTTTCGGCGCCAGCTTGTCCGCCCGATACAGGCGCATCTATAAAGTCGATATTTTGCAGAGCCGCTTTTGCAGCCACTTCACGTGCTACTTCAGCTGAGGTTGTGGTGTGATCAACCAAAACAGTGTGCGGTAGCATGCCCGCTAACACGCCGTCGTCGCCATACACTACTGAGCGTAAGTCGTCATCGTTACCAACACACATAAATACGATGTCGGCATTACTGGCAGCTTCGCGCGGGGTTGATGCAAGGCTTCCTGAATGTTCTGCAGTCCACGCTTGTGCTTTAGCTTGAGTGCGGTTATAAACGCATACGCTGTGCCCTGCTTTTGCTAAATGCCCCGCCATTGGGTAACCCATTACGCCTAAACCTATAAATGCGACTTTCATTGACATAAAAATGACCTATTTAACTGATAACTTAGAAACTAGACCTCGATTATGTCAACCGGTCGATAAAAAAGCGAATGAAAGTCTTTATAAAATTTCCTTAACGGGAAAGGTAAGTAGGTAACCTATGGACAGTATTTATCAATTTAATGCACCACTTTATAACAGCGAAAATTTTTCTCTTAGCCAATTACAGGGCAAAACCGTCCTTATTGTTAATACAGCGAGTAAGTGTAATTTTTCGGTGCAATTAAATGCGCTCGAAAAGCTCTATCAGCAATACAAAAGCAATGGTTTTACTGTACTTGCGTTTCCGTGTAACCAGTTTGGCCAAAATGAGCCGCTTGATAATTTAGCCATTAAAGACTTTTACCAAGAGCAATTTAATACCTCGTTTGAGGTATTTGGTAAGGTAATGGTAAACGGGCCAGAAACACATCCGTTGTTTAATTATTTAAAGTCGCATACGCGGGGTATTTCGCAAAATCGTGCAATTAAGTGGAATTTCACTAAGTTTTTAATTAACTCACAAGGGCAACTTGTTGCACGCTATGCACCACGTACTAAGCCTGAAACACTTAAACAAGTAATAGAAAGCAACCTACTGCAAGCCGCAAAGTTAAGCGCTGCTAGAGGTGGTAAAAAAGTATCGTCAAAAATACCTTTGTTTACGTCGGCTAAGGCATAAATTAGGGCTTAATTTAAATCAATAGAATGCGTGTTACTAAAGCATAGGTTTATAAAGTAGTTTATTGTATTGATACTTATTAAGCGTCGAGGCTATTACCATGAACATTGCTTTTTTTAGTACACAAAAGTACGAACTGCCTTTTTTTGAACAAAGTACACGCGATCACCGTGATATAAAAATAACGTATTTTGAGCAATCCCTGAGCGAACAAACGGCTATTTTAGCAAGCGGGTTTGATGCCATATGTGTATTTGTTAACGACACCGTAAACGACACGGTTATTGAACAACTGGCAAGCCAAGGCATAAATACTATTTTACTGCGTTGTGCAGGATTTAATAATGTTGATTTACCTGCAGCAAAAGCACATAAAATTAAAGTATTACGCGTACCAGCATACAGCCCAGAAGCAGTAGCCGAGCATTGTATTGCACTTATGCTAACGCTTAGCCGTAAAACCCATAAAGCGTATAACCGCGTACGCGAAGACAACTTTGATTTAAACGGGCTACTAGGTTTTAACTTGCACAATAAAACGGTGGGTATTGTAGGTTGCGGTAAAATTGGCCTTGCGCTGTGTAACATTTTAAATGGCTTTGGCGCTAAAGTATTAGTGTGCGACCCATACGCGCAACCTGGCAATTATACAATTACCGATATAGACACCTTGCTTAGCAAAAGCGATGTGATTTCTTTGCATTGCCCACTGAACGAGCAAACTCATCATTTAATAGATGATGAGGCATTTAGTAAAATGAAAACCGGCGTTATGCTTATTAACACCTCTCGTGGTGCATTACTTGATAGTAGCGCATGTATTAGTGCGCTAAAAACTAAAAAATTAGGCTACTTAGGGCTCGACGTTTACGAGCAAGAGTCGGAGCTATTTTTTAAAAATCACAGCGACGAAATAAATCAAGACGATATATTTTCGCGCTTAGTGAGCTTCAAAAATGTATTAGTAACGGGGCATCAGGGCTTTTTTACCCAAGAAGCGCTCACCGAAATAGCAAACACAACCCTACTTAACGCGCTTGAAGTAAGTGAAGGTAGGCCTCTGACTAACGAGGTTTTATAAGGCCTTGGCTTTACCTAAATAACAGGTACATCGAGTAGGGTGAGGCTTATGCCTCATCCCTCTCACAGAACCGTACGTACGGACCTCGTATACGGCTCCTGTACCCTTCACATTTTATCAACTTATTTCCTAAACGCTGATAAAGCAAGCCATCCCGTATTCACTTTTTCTATTGGATATAAACCAAGCTCCTCAAA
>NZ_JASDCB010000107.1:0-6540 GCF_030408135.1 Pseudoalteromonas sp. APC 3691
TCATGGCTTTGCGGGATATACAGGATGAGATACTCTGGTGTGCCATCGCTTCGCCAGGTTCAATTCCAAAGAAATTAAGGGCAATGCGAGAACGAGTGAAACGTTATATTCTTCCAGAAAAAAGAAAACGGCCCAAAAGTAGGACCGTTCGAATTTCAAAAACTCGGTACACCATTAAGTCAAAGCATGCTTAACTGAATGGTGTTAGCTTTATAGCGGCTTTTTATTCTCTGTATTTTCATGCAGTTCGAGTTTTGGTGCACTCATACCTTTGAGCAACCGACCAAATATATCAGCGCCGGTAATAATGCGTTTCACGTCGCTCCACACTAATACCACATCGTGATCAATGGCCCCATCAAACGATTTATCTAAAGAATGATTAGCTCGTATTTTTAAAATTACTTCACTCAAACGCATCGCTTCATCAGCAACAATTATAGGCCTGTGACAATAATGATAAGGGTCAAACGTATCTGGCTCAAATAACGCTGATCTTAAAAAACCGTCAGCATCTACCACTAATAAAGGCCAACCGTCTTCATTGGTAATGATCACCCAGTTATAACCTGACTTATGTAGTTTGCGTAAAAACTCATTATCAGTTGTTAATGTAAGGTCTGGGAAAATAGGTAAATCAAGCTTAGTAGGCAAAGCAATAATAGAGTCTGGATCAATTACTTCACCCTCTTTGGTTACGCTTATTTCATCTAAGCTAAAAAAGCTAAGCGCGCCTATTCCCTCAACGTGCTGAACATCAGCCTCTTCTGCTTCTATGTGTTTGCGAATAATACCTCTGAGCTCACTTTCAGCAAAGTACGTAATCCCCTCTTTACCTAACCATGCATCGAGAATTAAAGCCGTTGGCTTAGCAACTACATAAAACAGAATCTGATAAAACTTAATTAACGGCGAAAGTAGGCTCGCCATCTTTAGCGCATTACGCGAAAAATAAGCCTGCGGTGTTATTTCACCAATAATAGTAATTGCGATAGTTGAGAATAAAAACGAACTTGCGCCCATTAATACCGAATCAGAAAGTAGTGTAAGTAGTACGTTAATACCTACGTTGCCCCACAAAATAGTCGATAATAAAAAGTTAGAGTCGTTTCGAAGGGCCATCACTTTTATGGCCGCCTCGTTCCCTTTTGTACTTTCCATTTCAAGCTGAAGCCTACTTAGTGAAAAAACGCTAAGTTTAAGCCCGAAAATATTGCCGATTGTGAAATACACAAAGCAATTGCACACCAAATCATGACTTCAAAGGTCATTGTATTTTCCTGTTAGTAATACCAATTCACTTAATTAAGCGAATTGGTATAAGGCTTATAAAAGCAATAAACTGCCTAAACCTAAAAAGGTAACAAACCCAACAATATCGGTAACGGTAGTTAAAATTACCGAGCCAGATAACGCAGGATCAATTTTCATTTTGTCTAAAATAGACGGAATAACAACACCCGCTAGTGACGCAGCGACTAAATTCAATAATATGGCTACCGTAATCGTAATACTGAGCATTAAATCGTTAAACCATAAGAAGGTAAGCAGGCCTATTACAAACGCCCATACCAAGCCATTTACAGCGCCAACACGTAGCTCTTTTTTAAGTAACGCATTGCGGTTTGAATCTGTAACCTGTCCAAGCGCTAAACCACGCACAATAACGGTTAATGTTTGACTACCTGCGATCCCGCCCATAGAAGCAACCACTGGCATTAATACAGCGAGTGCTACAACTTGTTCTATCGTTGCGCCAAATAAACCGATAAACCACGACGCTAAAAAGGCAGTAGCTAAATTAATACCTAACCATATGCCACGGTTTTTAGCACTTTTTCGCACACTTGCGAACAGGTCTTCGTCTTCACGTAAACCACCGGCTTTAGCGGCTGCTTCATCAGCAATTTCTTGTCGTAATTCATAAGCAGAGGCAATGGTTAATCGCCCAAGTAATTTATTATCAGCATTAACCACTGGCAGTGCCATTTTTTCACTGTGGATCACCACCTCTGCCGCTTCATATAAATCATCATCAGCATGGAGTGATGAAAAGTCATGATTTGCCAATGTCATTAAGTTATCGGTGTCGCTGGCTTTTATTAAATCATTTACCGCAACCTCACCTATTAAACTACCCTTGCGGCTTACTAAATAAATAACTTCACTGTATTGCGGTAAACCTTTATGTAGCAATTTTTTAGCACCACCGGCTGTTAGCTTCTCCGATACTTTTAAAAAGTCAAAACCTAACCAGTGACCTAATTGTTCTGGCGGGTATTGCTGCGCTAAATCATATTGTTTGGTTTGCGCTTCATCGAGTTGCTTTTTTGCATACTCAACAAATCGCTCTGGTATAACTTCTTCAAGTTCCAGTAGCTCTTCTACATTAACTTCATCAAGAAGTTTAAAAGCCTCAGCGTCTTCTAGCGTTTGCAGCAACCACAAACAACTATCTTCACTTAAATTAACAAAAATTTCGTGTTGCGTGTCTTCATCAAGCAACTGCCAAATTTCAAGTCGTTGTTCTTTTGGTATCGCCTCAAAAAGTAATGACAGGTGCTCTGTTGAAAGCGTTAACTGCGCATCTGCTAATAATTTATTTTTGCGTTCTGTTGTATCGCATTGCAATAAATCATTTATGAGCTGTGGAAGTTGGTCTACCGGATACTCAATCATCTTAAAACCTTAAAATTTAAAAGCGCACATTATTTATAGTCTACTTGAACAATAAAAAATTGCAGAAAAAACGTGAACTTATTAAGCATGCGCAAGCTATTTTTGCGCATTGTATGGGCAAACTAAATGCAGTACTAATATTTATTTTAAAAAATTAAAAAAACAGTAAAAGGAATTGTTTTTGAGGGATTAAACAACAAGTAAGCAAACCAAAGGGATTACTTATAATAAAAAAAATCCCATATTAGCTAGGCTAATATGGGCAAAATCACACAATGAATTAGGTGTTTTTAAATTACGGTTTATGCTTTAAATTAAAGTCTATCAGTAA
Source organism: Pseudoalteromonas sp. APC 3691 (assembly GCF_030408135.1). NCBI lineage: Bacteria > Pseudomonadati > Pseudomonadota > Gammaproteobacteria > Alteromonadales > Pseudoalteromonadaceae > Pseudoalteromonas > Pseudoalteromonas sp. APC 3691. The sequence goes on from NZ_JASDCB010000107.1 coordinate 3,011, forward strand.
TATTTCGTACTAAGTCAGAATCTACAAATTGAGTAATAAGTGCAGCGCCCCACGCATAGCCTCGCTGTATTGGGTAACCTTTAAAAATCCAGCGTTTACGCACGTGATTAAAGCGCTCTAAATAGTCTTGTTTTTTTTGTGGCAGAGGTTGCTCACCCAATTTATTCCATGCTTTATATACGCCTGACATGTCAGAACCTCGCATAAAGCGTTGCAACCAACGTGGAAAACGAGAAAAGCTAATAGTGGACTGAAAATCAATAAAATAAGGTTTACCGTCTGCGCCGCATAAAATATTACCCATATTACGTAAGTCTAAATGCACGATGCCTTTGCGATGCATTTTTGCTACTTGACGCTCAAGTTCACTAAAAAAGTTAACAGGTAATGTTTTGTCTTCATGAATTAAAGCGCGCAGTGGCGTGCCTTCAATATAGTTATAAGCAACCGCTATCGGCGACAATCTACAAAAGCGGTTAGCGACTGCATCAAGCTCAGCTAAACGGCTTAACCCTTTATACTCTTGATTTACCGAAATTCGTGCAAATGTTTTGCGGATAAACCACGGGCTTTGGCTAAAATCTTTAACAATTAAATCAAATTCATTATCTTTATATCGATACACAATCGCGTTAGCAAAACGTCACTTATGGACAACACTTAAGTGATGTTGCATAAAAGTATGTTCTGGATATTGCTGCTGTAATTGTACTAACAAATTATTTTCAATCATAACAAACCTAACAAGATGATAACTTTAATTGCCTAGGCAACTATATTATCAAAGTTAGATTCTACGCACAATCAGATCAACTAATTAGCACGCTAACTTTCTGTTGAAACAGTATCGCTATTTTATTGATAATCTATTTGTGGGGGGAATTTCGGGTAATGTATCTAGATTATTTATAGCTTTAAATAATAAGTCTATTATTTGATTTTTTTCTGGCTCTGAAAAACCATTTAATGCTTGAGCATAGACTTCGTTTACTACAGGCATAATTTCAGGACAAAGAGCTTTACCTTTTTCACTTAAACACAAAATAGTTGAGCGCTTATCAAGCTCACATTGCGTTTTAATAATGAGTCCTTTTTCTTCAAGTCGGTTTAGTAAACGGCTCATAGCGCCACGATCATAAACCATATACTCGCAAAGTCCTGCAAGCGTATTAACCGACTCTCTCGCAAGTAGTACTACCACAATATATTGCGCTGAAGTTAAGTCCATAGGAAGTAACTTGGCATCAACATGAATGGCTAATCTCGAGCGTAAAAAAGACACTAAACGCCCCAAGTCTTGCTCTGGCGCTAACTCTTCGCGAGTACAACGTTTAATTGATGGCATGTTTTGCATGGTTATTCCACTGTATAGGTATATTTGCATGCTGATAGACCTTAACGCATACAAAAAATTCAATAATTTTTATAAAAACTAAGCAGCTAAAACTAAGCCACAAAAATAAAGCCGCAATCAGCGGCTTTATTTTATATAGTTTAAAATTTTGCTAAATTTTAAACTGGCCAACAAGCTGGCCCAAGTTTTCACCACGCGCCGCTAAATGCTGACCAACAGTAGACGTGGTTTTACTTGAAATAGTTAACTCATTAACTATTTCTTGAATGGCAAATACATTACGATTTATTTCTTCTGTAACACTACTTTGCTCCAGGGCTGCCGTTGCAATTTGCGTACTCATGTCGTTAATTGATCTAACTGAGCTTGTTACCGCGCCTAAACTTTCTGAAATAGCACGAGACGACTCAACAGAGCGATTACAACTACTTTGGCTTGCTTGCATTGCTGCAACTGCATCTGATACTAAATTATGTAGCTCACTCAACATTTCACTAATCTCTAATGTGCTAACTTGAGTACGACTTGCTAGGCTTCTTACTTCATCAGCAACAACTGCAAACCCTCTGCCTTGCTCACCTGCTCGCGCAGCTTCTATCGCAGCATTGAGTGCAAGTAAGTTTGTTTGCTCAGCAATTCCACCAATTACACTTAGTACGCTATTAATCTTTTTAGATTGATCACTGAGTGAATCAACCTGTTCAGCAGCTAGGTTAATTTCGCCCATTAAGTTTGAAACCTCACAGAGTGAAATATCAACACACTCTTGAGCTTTAGCAACTTCTTGCGTTGCCGCTTGAGTTGACTCTGCCACTTGGTTTGTATTTTGAGCCACCTCATGAGAAGTAGCCGACATTTCGGTAATAGCCGTCGCAACAAGGTCTGTTTCATGATTGTGATTAAGTAGCTTGTCTTCAATTAATCGTGTTTGTGTATTTATATCACTAGAGGCTGTTTTTACATCGTGTGTTACATCAACCACATTGGCAATAATGCCATGTAGCTTACTTACAAACATATTAAATGCTTCGCCAAGTTGGCCTATTTCATCGTTAGTATCAATATCTAAACGTTTGGTTAAATCGCCCTCACCTTTAGCAATGTCGTCAAGGCTTTGCGCCATGCGCTGTATTGGTTTTACCATTGTATTTGCGGCAACTAACGCACATATAATAGTTAAAACAACCCAAAATAAAGCAATTAGAAATAAGGTCACTACCTTATCATTCATGTGCTCTTGCATTGCTGTTTGATATTTAAGTAGTTCTGCGTCTATATCATCCATATATGCGCCAGTACCAATCATCCAGTTTGTACCTGGGATCATTGCTGCATAGCCCATTTTTTCAACTAAGCCTGTGGTATTTGGTTTTTGAAAATGATAGTTAAAAGCGCCACCGCCTTTTCTAGCTTGATCTAATAAGCCCACTATTATTTTTTTACCGTTAGGGTCAGTCATCCCTATTTTGTTTTGCCCTTCAATAGCATCACCTAATAATGCATGAAAAACACTAACGCCATTTGTGTCGTATATAAAAAAGTAACCACCTTGACCAAATGTTAAATCTCTTAAAGCGTTTTTAGCATCTTGCTCAGAGCCATTTGCTATTTGATAGCGCACAATTTTACTGGCAATTTCCACCTCGGTGCTTAGCAACGTTTGTTTGTCACTTATTAGTTTAGTTTGAAATGCTTCAAAATTTTGTTGCTGATTTTTATTCTCTAAATAATAAGAGCTCAGCATTAAGCTGATCAAAAGTAGCATTAAGGGCAATATAGCTAATAACAACAGTTTGTTTTTCAAGCTTAAATTACTCATTATTTCTCCGGGGTATATAAATGCATATATAGCGACAATAGCCAAAAATTAAATTACGGTTGTTTACATTGTTTTAATGGGTTTAAAAGCATAGTAAATAAAAACAAATTGGTGGGAGTAAACTCATACCATGCTCAATTAGCAGATATTATAGTCACAAGGAAGGTATTTGGACACTAAAAACACTGAGACCTTCGTATTAATTAATATATAATTTGCCACTCTTTCATTAGGGGCTGTTGATCTTTGTAGTACATATATCAATCAGCCCACATTGGTAGCCACATCATAGTAAATGCTAAAGCGAGCATTGAATGATAATTTCGTTCAAGCTTTTCATACCGCGTGGCTATCCCT
>NZ_JASDCB010000108.1:0-6324 GCF_030408135.1 Pseudoalteromonas sp. APC 3691
CAAGCTCAGCAGGTAACTTACGTTTGCGAATACTTGCTTTATCGGTCTGCTCGAGCACATTAGAAATCCACTCAAGAGGGATATGTTTCTGAAATGTAGATAAAGAGTCAGGAGTGGCGAATATATCTGTATCAAGTAACCAATGACTAAGCATAAAAATACCCTCATAATCAAAAGATGATAAGGGTATTGTGAAGCAACCAAAAGATCGGTCAACCGATCAAAAATACCTTAACTGATCGGTGTTAGCTCATTGGGCGGTTTTTTATTGCCTGTAATATATTTGTGCTCACGATTGTTTTAGCTTTACTGTGCAAGTATGAATAAACAGTGCTAACTTTGTAGAGCACGCCATGAGTGTAACGTCGTACTATGTATTTAAAATAAGTATTAATAGCGCGGTTATTAATCATAATATCGTCATCTTATATTTAGGCGCTGGAAGCTGTTTAGCTTAAATAACGCGATAATTTAAACTATTAATAATAACTGTTAAAACTACCGATAATAACTAGGGTGATAATTATGTTGCCATTAAAGTATTTGATTAACGTAGTAAGTTTGTTTGTATGCAGCGCTTTAGCGAGTGAGGTAAATATCGTAAATGTAGCGCAGGAGCAGCGTGTGCAATATGCTCGTGACGACTACCTTAACGAGCTATTAGAAAAAGCATTGGTGAGCGCACAATACCCTGCAGAGATTAACCCCGTTTTAATTCATCCCCATCAACAACGTACTTTAATAGCACTAGATACAAAAAATTTAGATTTATACTGGAGTATGAGCAGCCCCGAAAGAGAGTCTTTAGCTATTGCGATTAAAATCCCATTATTTAAAGGCTACATAGGTAAAAGGGCGCTATTAACAAGTGAGAACAGCATTGCTAGATTTAAAGGTGTTACTAGCTTAGAGCAGTTAGGTAGGCTTTCTGCGGTACAAGGTCATGATTGGCCTGATACAAAAATAATGGCGTTTAATGGCCTGCATATAAGGCCGTTTGCAAATTATCAGGCTATGTTTGCCTTAACAAGTGCAGGGCGTATTGATTACTTCCCACGTTCATTTATCGAGGTTAATTCAGAGCTAGCGGCAAATAAACAAAGTAACCTAGTGATAGTACCTAATTTATATATGAGTTATCCAACAGGGTTTTATTATTTTGTATCAAATAGTAAGCCAGAGCTTGCAGTGGCAATTAAAAAAGGGCTTGAGATAATGCAAGAAAATGGCGAGTTTGATGCTTTATTTGATGAATATTTCGCAAAAGATTTAAACTCGTTACCTTACGAAAAAGGTAAAACAATAGAGATTAAGCTCGATAACCCTTATTTTTAGGCACAAAAAAAGGAGCCTAGGCTCCTTTTTAGTATGCTATTAATAGCATTTAATTAGCGAAGTAACGACTCAGTTAATACTGGACGAATTTCGCGGATAATTGCTTGAGTCAGTTTTGGTGAACCACAGATAATATTGCCGCTGTGGTTATAGTTATTACCACCGGCGAAATCTACAACCATACCGCCCGCTTCTTTAACCATTAGTTCGCCCGCAGCAGAGTTCCAAGGTTTTAAACCAATTTCAAAAAATCCATCAACACGGCCAGCTGCAACGTATGCCATATCTAAAGCAGAACAACCTGCACGGCGAATATCAGCAGTGTGTACAAATAATGCTTTAAACGCTTCAGTGTATGCATCCATGTGGTTCTTGTTTTTGAAAGGGAAACCAGTAGCAAGTACAGTGCCTGCAAGAACCGTAGTTTTGCTAACGCGTAGACGTTTACTGTTTAACTGAGTGCCTTGACCGCGAGATGCAGTGAAAAGCTCACCACGAATTGGATCATAAATAACAGCTTGGTCTAAACGACCTTTAACTTTAAGTGCGATAGAAACCGCGTAATGAGGGATACCTTTGATGAAGTTAGTTGTTCCATCGATAGGATCTACAATCCATTGGTAATCATCATCCTTGCCTTTATGCTCACCTAGTTCTTCACCAACAATTGAGTGAGTAGGGTAAGACTGTAAAATAGTGTCACGAATTACGGCTTCGGCTTCTTTATCAATGTTAGTTACTAAGTCGTTAGCGCCTTTTTGTTGCACTTCAACTTTTGATAAATCTTCACTTGCGCGAAGTAAAATTTTGCCTGCGTTGCGCGCAGCGCGAACCGCAATGTTTAACATTGGATGCATGGTATTACCTTTGGGTTGTAAAAGAACGTTTATATATTTCAGCCGGCGTATTTTAGCGACTTTTGCCATAAAGTAAACAATAAACCCCAAATACTTGTGTTTGTTTTTTATACAAGATTGAAAAGTTTATATATTTTTAAAAAATAATTATCTGCATTTAAATAAATTAAATTTAAATAACACTTTACCTAAAGTTAACTTGAGGTTTTATCGTACTCCTAACTTAACTGATAGGATAACATTATGTATTTAGAGCACGTAAACTTAGTCGCGAGTGATATAGATAGTATGCTTACATTTTATCGCGCTGTATTTCCACATTGGTCGATTAGAAGTGAGGGCAGAGGCGATTGGCATGGAAAACCAAGACGCTGGGTACACTTTGGGGATGACACGCATTATATTGCGATAAGCGATCATGGTGAGGCTGAAAACAGAAGCTTATCGGGCCATCAAGTTGGTTTTGCACACTTTGCTTATGTAACTAATAATTTAAGCGCAGTAGTAATGCGCTTAAATAAAGCGGGTTTTACTCTAAGTAAGCAAGGTAGTGAGAACCCTTTTAGAAAGAATGTTTATTTTATTGACCCCGCAGGGTTTGAAGTAGAATTTGTAGAATATTTAAGTGATATCCCGAGTGAGCGAAATAACGATTTATAATAGGTTAACCACCGCAAAGTGCGGTGCTTAACGAGGCTTTATGAACGATTATTTCCAGCGCCAAACTGGGTTTTTAGCTCATTTGCAAAGCTTATAAATTTTTCTTTAATTGTGCGCTTTATTTTCACTTCAACCGAGCCCATTACTGCCTTTCCTTCAATATGAATTGTAGGGCCTTGGCGTTTGTTAAGCGACACAGATTTATTTTCAAGGCTACTTAAAATACAAAACATTTTAGACACTACATTGACATGCTCTGGTACGTAAATTTCATCGCTACCAAAAATACAGTTAACGTGAATAGTTACATTTTGATGCGCAAAAATAGCATCGGTAAAATCAAGCACCACCGATCCCATAAAGTTACTCAAATATATATTTTTTGGCACAACCCACTGACCACTTCGCTCGTTAGATCCTAAAATACTGCGTAATGTAAAATCATCATCACTGTTTTGCTGTGCACTATAATGTGGTTTAAATTGCGATTGTTTTTCTGCTTTATATTGCTGATCGGTATTAAGTGTTAAGTCTTCTACTAAGGCTAGCAGTGCTTCGTTATTAGGTGCATCCATCGCATTATCTAAACGTCTTTCAAATGCATCAACAGAAATAACACCATGACTGTAATTGATCAATCACTTGTTCGCGTACTTGTTCTATTGGGCGGTCTTCAACTTTTACAGACATGAGTTATTCCTTCTTATATTTACTATTGATACTGCTCTTGTAGTTAAGTTACAAACCGCGTACCAAATATAATTTCATTAATTATCAATTGGTTATTTTTTAACGGTGTTTTTTGTTTTGTTATATTAACGATAGATTAACCAAAAGAGCAATTATCTAGCTATTTTCACTATTTGAGAAAGTTTTACCGAGTAGCCTGTAAATAGTTACACAAACATAGATAAGGTTTAATCTCTTAATTAATTCAAGTTGTTGAATTTAAAGGGTAAATAAAGTTGGCCTGAAGCTCGCATTAGTTAAAGTGTCTTTAATCAAAAGGAGAAAGATTATGAAAACATTTAACAAGTCTATTATCGCAGCTCTAGTTCTTGGTACTACGGCTATGGGTGCCCAAGCAAACAGCTGGGAAAACGAAAGTAAAGATGCTTGGATTGATGGTAAGGCAGAAACCGTTCTACTTATGAACACTAATCTAAACAACTTTGACATTAACACTGATGTAAAAAATGGCAAAGTAGTACTTACAGGTAAAGTTAATAGCGAGCTTGATAAAGAGCTAGCAGAAGAACTTGTACTTAGCCTAGATGGTGTATCTGATGTTGATAACAGCCTTACTGTTGTTAAAAGCATGGATACCAAAGATAAAAGCAATGACATGATGGACGATGATGATAACGACCTAACGGACGCTAAAATCACCACTGTAATCACAACTCGCTTCCTGTTTGACTCAGAAGTTGGTGGTACAGACATCGATGTTGATACCGACAATGGTATTGTAACTCTGAACGGTTCAGTAGAGTCTGAAGCTGAAAAACAACTAGCAGTTAAAATTGCTAAAAATGCTGAAGATGTTCGTGACGTAGTTGATAAACTAGCTATTGTTGCTGAATAATACAGTATAGTTAAGGCCCACTAACACTGGGCTTTACGCCTTTCTAATGCTTAATTTAAATGGAGTTTGATCATGGATATTATTCGTATAATACTTTCGATTTTATTACCGCCATTAGGTGTGTTTTTGCAAGTTGGCTTAGGTATGCATTTTTGGTTAAATATTTTATTAACACTGCTAGGTTATTTCCCAGGTTTAATACATGCAATCTACATTATTGCGAAAAAATAATGACAGATTATATATTGTGTAAGCCGACTACTGAGGCCTAATGATACAATTGCCACAGTACTGTTCGGCTCACAATATTAGTTTTTAAATTAAATATTTTTTATCAAAATCTAATTTTTAATTTACTCAAACTAAGTGATTATTTCTTGTAACTCACTCCCAAAATTCCCTCAGCCAAACCATTGCTTACTTCAATTAAGCTTTCTAACTAACTGCAGTGTTCTGATTCTGTATTGATGCCAGTTAGGAAATCTTTAACATTAGTTTGTTTATATATCTACAATACGCGATTAATTACTCTATTATTTAGTGACAATATTACCATCACTTCTAGTGTTATCATTAAACCAAGCTTTTACGCATATTGAGGTAGCTAATTGAATATTCGACTTATACTGTCAGGCGTTGTGTCATTCGTTTTTTATTTTAGCTGGGCCTACTGGGCGAACAGTTCGGCAGATATTGCTAAATCGGTCACGCTTCAAGCTGCATTAGTACAAGGTTTGTATAGTGGATTTGTAACGCTGTTTTTTACTTTTATTTTAGAAAAGGTCGTCAACAAGTATAAGTCGAGTTATGTAACGCTTGCGTTTTTAACTCCGATTATTTGTATGTTTCATTCTAAAACACCACAAAACGTAGCAATACGACAAAGCTTTAATAACGCAATTAACTCCAGCGCTTCATATTTAAACAACAAAAAAATAGCAGGAGTGCTTTTTGCGCCTATAATTCCGATTACTGTTCAAGCGAGCTTAGTAATTATGGTGAATGTAATTAATCAGACACCTAATTTGGCACTTACTGTGGCCCCAAGCATATTTTTTACAGCCTTGTATGCCTATACATATATGTTAGCTTTGCTTAAAAAGTAGAGCGTTAAATATAAAAGACTGATATGAGAAGGAGGTTTTTATAATTTAATGCAGTGAATATCATAGAAAATATCTTACATTTTATATTTATGCCCACTTAAAAGATTACTATTTAAGCAGTTAGCTTGTTGATTGTTAAAATAAAGGCTTTTGGTAGTGACAAGCACCTAAAAAGTTTTTATACTGCAAACCGCTTTAGTCGCTCTGTGACTGAACGCTTCAAAAATTAACTGCCTAGCAGTTATATAAAGTTGGCCCCTTAGCTCAGTTGGTTAGAGCACACGACTCATAATCGTTAGGTCCCCAGTTCGAGTCTGGGAGGGGCCACCACTTTTACAAACTTTCCCAAGTAAATATCTATTAAAATTATTTAAAGCTGCATTAATTTCATATCGGGCAATTTATTATTCTTTATTTATCCCTAATAATAAGCGTAATCTAAATAAAGTTAAATCCATAGATTAAGCTAAGCCTTCTTAAATTTGAAATAGTGCGAATGTACTATTAAATTCCAGCGTTAGATCAGATGCCATTCATGCTCTGTTTTGTAAATGACAATGAGCTGCATCTGATTTCAGGATACAAAAAAAGCCCCTGTTGGAGCTTTTTACTTATTAGCGATTACTTTTATTGCTCAAAACTACAAGAGTTAACTAGGGGCTGTTGATCTTTGTAGTACATATATCAATCAGCCCACATTGGTAGCCACATCATAGTAAATGCTAAAGCGAGCATTGAATGATAATTTCGTTCAAGCTTTTCATACCGCGTGGCTATCCCT
>NZ_JASDCB010000109.1:0-6222 GCF_030408135.1 Pseudoalteromonas sp. APC 3691
AGGGATAGCCACGCGGTATGAAAAGCTTGAACGAAATTATCATTCAATGCTCGCTTTAGCATTTACTATGATGTGGCTACCAATGTGGGCTGATTGATATATGTACTACAAAGATCAACAGCCCCTAGTCTTTTTTGCCTTTATTAGCTATTGCTTTAAGTGCAGAAATATTTGCATTTTCTCCCTCAGCTTCTTTCAAACGGCGGCGTCTCTTTGCAAAATTATCAAACTCCAATTTTGCTTTATCATCTGCCGCTTTTTTAGAGATTGTCCCTGCACCGCTTAAAACTTCACGATCATTAAAGCTCAAAAACTGATCCAGCTTATCAGCCCAATCTTGTAAGAATACTTGCTTGCGTCGTAGCGCTTGATCTTCTGCAAAATCAAGCCACATATTCACAATTCGATTCAGTTCTTTAATTTCATCTTCCCACAAATAATTTTTAGCGACGGTGACGTCTGTTTTACGTACTTCATCACCTTTATAACTGGTTAAGCCCATATCTGGCTTATTAGCATTTACACGAGTGGAAATAAGCTCAGCAGCCGTCATCTGCGTACAGGCATAGTGCAGCTTGTTCTGTATAGTTTGAAAGAAGAGATTAGTCTCTTGATTAGAGGGCTCATAGTCGGCAGCCATTGTAAAAATTTCTTTAGCCCGCAAATATACACGTCGCTCACTAGCTCGAATGTCGCGAATGCGTTCGAGCATCTCATCAAAGTAGTCAGGAACGGCAGATTGTCCCACGGGAGGGTTTTTCAAACGCTCATCATCCATGGCAAATCCTTTAACTAAATACTCTTTTAATATCCTAGTTGCCCATTGTCTAAATTGTGTACCTCGTTGTGAGCGAACCCTGTAGCCTACGGCTAAAATCGCATCAATATTATAGTGGTCGATTTCGCGAGATACCTGGCGAGTACCTTCTAACCGAACTATCCGGAATTTCCGGATAGTTGCGTTTTGTACAAGCTCACTTTCCTTGTATATATTGATCAGGTGCTCATTTATAGTACGAACATCTTTATCGTAAAGTTCTGCCATTACCGCTTGAGATAGCCATAAGGTATCTGACTCAAAGCGACATTCAACACGCGTCTGACCATCTGCGCTAGTAAAAAGAACAAACTCTCCTTGTGGAGCTTGAGGGATATACTCTGTCATTCAATTCACCTTCTACATAATTAATATAACTAGTCTTCTCACGCCACGACGGTTTCGGACACTTTTTTAAACTCACCGTTGAGTTATACACCAACAAATACGCCATGATTATTAGGTGTTTTTTACCATATAGGACTCAAATCTTTGTACAGCTCTAAATTACCCTGAATCTCACCCCAATGCGAAATATCAGGTAAACGTTCTGCTTGAATTAGTTTAAAGTTGAAGTGCTCTTCATAAGGCTTTGTAATAGTATTAGGTAAAAGAACTGGCGCACCAGAAAACTCAAACACCCAGTATTTTTCGAGAGCATCACTATCTTTTCCTGTTATTTCCTTATCAATGTCGCGCCTAGGTAATAGCTTTACGCTTGCCACTGAATATAAATACTTTCCTAATTGCTCTGTATCTTGAGTGCTGTCGCGCACAGTGAGTACAAGGTAACGTATTTCACGCATAATATTTCTGTGAACATTTTGACGATTAGTCGCAATAAGCCTTGTATGATAACCCTTTAAACTACCTATTTTGGCTTTTTCCAAATACGTTTGATCACGATCTAGCTCATTTACTGGTGCCACAAATGTCAAACCAGTATGTCTAGTCACATTTACGCCAAAAGGGGCAATACGAGCAGCATCTTCAACAAAATGATAATCATATGACGAAGATTGTTTGTATTCCAAAGCCTTGCGCGTTTTACCTAGTTTTTGAGCTAAATATTCTTTTATCCAATAATTAGTGGAATCTTCACTCCCCTCACTTGGCAATAATGGAAATGCGCCAATACCAATTTCATTAATAGCTTCGGCATAAGGGTTTTGTTCAGATTTTTGCTCTGGAAAAAAGCCAGGGAATAAAGCAAATGCCCCAAGAACAGGACGACTTTTTAATGGTAATTCATATTCAATATGCTGTTGGTGAATAATCGCATCACGGTATCTATGCATCTGATTTATAGCATCTTCAGGTACGGCATCTTTACCACCAAACTGTGTGGTATCTATACGATACTTTGCATCAAATAAAATAAAGAAAGCTTCTCCATTTTCCAAAGTAACACGAAGCACAATGTCCGGACGGTGGTTTGCAAGCCAAGTTCGATTAGCTGAGCCTTTAGGTGTAAATGAAGGCTCATGCGCCAGCTCAATCTGCATACCATCACTTTCGTGTTTGTATTCAAAAGCAGCAGCCATCTCATCCTTAGGAAATTGCTTCTCAAACTGCACTTGTTTAAGATGGCTTAGTGTGTTTTTTTGTGGTTTAAAGCCCAAAGATTCAATAATCGACTTCACCTCTAAAAAACACCAAATCTCATAAATTTCAGCAACAGACTTCATCGATAAACGACTTTCTCCAAAGCTTCCATTTAAGTAGTATTTCAATTGCTGCCAAACTTTATAAACTTTTGAATAACCAGCTGCTTCTTGCAGCACTTTAGACTCGGTATATTGCCCTTTATAATCACCCACCTCATGCCATAGCGCGTGTTTTGTATACTGAGCAACTTGGGTACGCCACGCGTCTAACTCTCTAATAAATGAACTAGATACTTTTGAATCTTTATCTGCTTTTATTTCTAATAGTATCTGAGATAAGTTCGCTTTAGTTTTCGCAAGCACCATTTTAATAAAGCGGTTTTCTGGGGTATCAATATTCAAGCGCTGCTTTTTAATAGTAATTCGAGATGAACGTTTTGATGCTATTAACTCTTTTGCTTTTTGCTCCTGCTTAGCCCCTAACCTTTTATTTACTCTCTCTAAACTCTGCTCAAAAGTATAAGACTGCAACCGATTATGCGCAGCGTTTAATACTCTTTTTACACCTTGATTAAACTCGTCAACTAAGCGCTCAAATTGCGCTAACCAAAAGAGTTCAAATCTCTCTGGTTGCCTAGTTGATTTGCCTTGAGTATGCGTTGTTTTTCCACTAATACTGTACCGCCACAGCGGATAAACACGATCAATTTCATGGTTCATAATGCTCAAATCTTGAGCTTGTATCATTTTAGTGGCAAAGACTGTAAAAGCGACGGGTACAGATTGCCAAATCCCATTAACACTGTATTTAATTTCAAAATGACATAACCCAACATCATTGCCAAAATTAATCACAGCATTTAACGATTTTCGTTTAGGATGAGCAAAAAAGCTTCGATCTAGCAAAGCATATTTGTGATTAACCGAAAAAGAGTCTTTATCAACATGGTCATTAAATTCAATTTCAAATCTATATTGGCGGTTTTCAAAAAAGAACGGTTGAATATGTGGCGGCCCCTCACTATCAAAGCTAGGCAACATTGGCTGAGAGCCAACCCAAACAAGCATTTCGTCATATTTTGGCAGCTCAACAGAGCGCGACAAATATGTCCGTTTTAATTTATTCCGAGGAGAATCTAAGCAATCAGTAGATACATGAATATCAAAGTCATCATATTCATAGCTTAACAATTCGATATTTTTAGCCATGGTCCATTACCGCCAAAGTTTAAAAAGTGCCGTTTATTTAAGGCCAAAAAGAGGTAAAGCCACGCACAAGTTGATCATTCATCCAACTTAGTTTTTTCTTAGAGCGACAATCCACAGTAATTGTTTCACCTTCTGGGTCTAGCTTTTCACGGTACAAATCTGGACGACCGTTTTCCCAAGCCCCAGCCAACTGTTCTTCTAATACTTTTAATAGTGTTTCTAAAATATTATGCTGGTTCTGCCCTACTAATTTATCCTCATCACCTTCAATGCGTGGAAGCACTTTGCACATCATAAAGTCATCCCAAACAGCTTTAAGAGTTAGGTCATCTTGTGGCTGGCTACTCGCAACAGCAAGTAGTAATTCATTAAGAGCGCGGAAGGCCAATTCAAACGGCGTGTTTTTTAGCACCGCATTCACCGCCGATAAAAACGCTACAGTTTTAGTGCCATCAACATCAAAGGTATTGGCTAAATCCGTTTTACTGGCGTTTGACCAAATAGGGTAACTAAGGCGTTTATTACGGTTAGTCGGGGTAAAAAAGTCTGCATAGTCGTTAGGGAAAAATTCACCAAAATCAAAGCTAAGCGCACGGTCAATCACCTTTCGTGAAAAGCCATGAGTAGTTTCATCCATGTTCACTGTACCAGCCACCAGCAAATTAAACGGAATACCTAAACCATATTGGCAAATAAGCGCCCAAAGCTCGTTGTACTTACCATCCTCAGCGCTACCAAAGCCCAGCGCTTCGCGTAGCTTTTCTTTATTGGCGACTGCTTTTATGGTAGCGGGTTTTAATAGCGCATCACTACTGTACGAAAAGCTGTCACCCGTCCAAGTCCATTCACGAGTTTCAAGTACCGACAAATAATCGGCAAAATACTGCTCAACGGGCGCAAGGTTCATTTCATCTAGGCACAGCCAGTAAGGTAATACCTGTTCAAGCGCATCATGCTCGCCCGCTACTACTAAGCGCTCGCCTAGCTCGTCACTATCTCGCACTTCCACGTTTAATCCGCTATCAGCAATTGCACGCCATGCTTTAGCTATAAAATCTAATACATCAGTCGTGATATATTCAGCGCTGCCATTTTGAGTGAGCCGCGAAATATACCCCAATAAGTCACTTGGTTCATGCCAATCTGGACGCACTGAGGTTAAACAATAAGTTTCTGAAAACTGCTTAGAGGTTTTTGCTTGCTCACGCACAAAACGGGTTTTACCTGTGCCTGAAATGCCAGCGAGAAGGAGGAAGGGTTTCGGTAAAACCTGTGCATTGCTAACAACCTGTTTTGAATGCTGATTAGTCTCTAAATATACATCAGCATAAATATCTAATAGCTCTTTTAGGTCATAAGTAAGGGTAACTTCATCCGGCATATTGTCTAAAGGGTAAAATTTTGCGCCAGCTGAAGCCCACTCATAAGACTTACCTAGTGTCGTACTAGAGCGTAAATCAACTTTCTGATCCCAATCTTTGAGTCGATTATCTGAGCCCCTTATGCTATTGCGCAGCTCCTCTGCTTTCTGTTTTGCCTGAGCTGTACCATATTGCTTTTTAAGCTCTGTAGTTCCAAAGCCCAGCGAGAGATAAATACCACTACCGTCTGAACGAAACAAATAAACAGGATAAATACCGGACTGTGTTGACTCTGTTATTGCTGGGTTGAGGATCGAAAGCCAAGGTACGTCGGCCCAATTTCCAGCACCAGCACTTGCTTTTATCAAAAACTTAGTTGGGGATTGCAGCTTTTTCTCTATTGCTTTTATTAAATCTTGCCTTAGTAAAGTTGCTATTGGATGACCAGTAAACTGCTCATTTTTAGCTTGTTCCCAGCCACTTGCAATTTCTGTAAAAAGTTGTCTTAAATTCATATTTATCCTTTATACTAAGATCAAGAGTTTTTTGGCATTTTAATTCTGATATCTTTGTTTATGATAACTCTCAACTACCAATCTTATAATCCATAATTTACCCATTTATCGAGTATTCTCTACACCTAATTTCTATCTTCTTTACGGTAAAGGAGTTTCGACGCCAGAAATTAATCAAGGACCTTAAATCAGTAGAGCCATCCGAGAGCTATTTTTATAAGATCCTTTAGTTTCGAAGAAGATACCAGACGTACCAAACCCAACGCCTCTTTTCTCAGGTAATAAAATTCCATTTTCGATATCTGTCTTTATTCGGGCAATAAATTCAGGTAATTTTTGAACTTCTACCATAAGGTTATATTTCCAATATGGAAAACCAAAGTCAGACGCATAGTGTTTAGTTTGTTTAATTTGATTAGCTGAGTAGAAACTGACAACAACTGAAAAGGCTGTTGCTGTCATCTTTTCTCCCTTAGAGTTGTTACTGCCAGGAATCCAAGGTTCTCCTTCGTTATAGGTCTGTCTCTTGATCACAACTTTTCTGTCTGCTGAATTGATATTAACAATTCGGCAGATTCGACCATTCCTGCTAATTTCAACCACCCCTTCCAGAGTGCTTTTACGCCAACTCGACCATTTCTTTTACTGTCATACCACCCTCCCAATTTCGCTAAACTATAGTACAGCCAATGAAGAGACGGTACTTTATCCGG
>NZ_JASDCB010000011.1:0-87182 GCF_030408135.1 Pseudoalteromonas sp. APC 3691
CCCACCCTCAAGCACAGTATTGGTCTGACTAAGTATAGGGCGTTGCGCTATTTTGCACGCTGACCCACCAATACTGCCGAAACAGGTTACGGTTAGTTGTGTACCTCTAACTTCTTATGGCTTCCTTCAGACCCCACCGTTGGCCAGTGACGCCCTTGCCATTCAGATTATCTTCCCCTTAGTCAGGGTGATAAGGCATCTTTCAGCCTATCGGGTTTGCCAGCTTCGCTGGGCAAACAAAAAGGCTTATTAGAATAAGCTGGTTAATAACCTTTAATAATGAGCTTAAATCACCAAACTTAATCCCCAAACTCCTAACACAAGTAACGTTATTAAAACCATTGCCTTAGTTTTATGTTTACTAATGATTCGCTCAGCTTCATTACCTGCATAATAAACAATAATAGCCAGACCAAAGTAACGAATAGAACGCGCAATACCCGAGGCCAACAAAAACAGCCAAATAGAGTACTTAGTCGCGCCAGCTGCAAGCATCGCTATTTGAAACGGAATAGGCACTATGCCTAGTGTTATTACAAACCAAAAACCTTGATCTTGCATTTGCTGTTTAACGTTTTCAAATTGCTCAGGGCTCGAAAACGTATTAATAATCCAATCGCCAACCGCATCAAATAAATAATAACCCAACGCATAACCAAACAATGCGCCCACTATGCAGCCTAAAGTAGCCATTAGCGCAATAAGCCATAGCTTTTCACGACGAGCTTGCATTAGCGGTACTAATACAGCTTCGAGTGGAATAGGAACTATGGTTGACTCTAAAAATGACGCCACTGTAATACCGCTAAGCATATGCTTAGAGTCAATAAAATTACGCGTTTTTTCTTTTAGCTTTTTTTGAATGGCCATAGTAAATCCTTTTCACTTATCAGTAAGAACAAGAGTATTCAATAAGCCAATAATTACACATTTAAGTTAATACACGCTGAAAACAGTGTACTAAATTTATCAGGTCCTAGGGCGTTAACAAATTAGTAATATCCATAATAATATTTTATTATGTGCCCATGCAGTTAGATTCCCTATCACAGTAGTTATTAATTTATGCAAAGTGCGCGTTTTATTCCCTTTAGAAAGCAAGATATTGTTGATATGTGTAGCGAAGAGCTTAAAAGCAGTACACAAAAAACATCGTTTAAACAATTTTGCGATTTACTAGCAAGCCTTATTCATTACGATTACCACTCAACACTTGAGTCACTTAAAAACAACTACGCCCCTTTTGATCCCAACAGTGACACGCGATCGTTAGCGCCAGTATCGGCGGATCAAAAAGCGCAGTGCCAACATGAGTTTGCTAAAGATTTTGCTAAGGTGCTTAATGCCGCTAATTTTGAAGTGATCACCAATGAAGACTTACAAGATGCATTAAATGAAGAGTCATTATTTAAGGTGCGCCTTGAAGTTGAATTTGACGACTTTGAAGAAGTGGTATTTTATCGTCGTGGCGAGTCGCAGCTCACTGAAACGATTACCAGCTTTTGGGGCTTGCGTAAAAAGCCGCTGCACTTTACTAATTACGACCGTGTTGCCGTGTTTATTCGCTTTAAAGATAGCGCTTATTTTGAAGCTAAAAATAAAACGCCAATGGGATTTGAGCCAAGCTCAACCATAGTAAAGCTGTTTCAAAATGTGCCAAAGGCCGATCTCGAAATGCTATTTCCTAATAGCGAAGTACGCATGCGCCCTATTGATAAAGCAATTATTGGCTCATCGGCTTTAGTTGGCGGTGCAGTGGTACTTATAACTAAACTTGGCGCATCAATCGTATTATTGCTTGCTCTGTTTGCTTTTTGGGGTGGTTTTAGAAGTGAAGCTGTAGAAATGACCCAACAACATTTTATTACCTTTGCTATTGGCATGGGAGTATTTGGCAGCTTTATTTTTAAAGAATGGAGTAAGTTTAAAAACCGTAAAATTAAATTTATGAAAGCGCTTAGCGATAACCTCTACTTTAAAAACCTTGATAATAACGCGGGTGTTTTTCACACGCTTATTGACGCTGCCGAAGAAGAAGACATAAAAGAAGCGCTGCTTGCGTATACCTTTTTACTAAAATCAGAAAGCGGCTTAACCGCCCAAACGCTTGATGAACAAATAGAGCATTGGTTTAAAAGCAAATACCAGTGCGATCTTGATTTTGAAATTAGCGACGCACTTGAAAAGCTGGTACGTATGCGTTTGGTAACGTGCACTAGTGATGTGTATAGCGCAATAAATTTAGAACACGCAAAAACGATATTAGATGAGCGTTGGGATAATCTGTTTCAATATAATTAATGTAGTATTTTTGCTAAATAATACCCAAATAAAAAAGCAGCTGTAAGTACAGCTGCTTTTTTTATTACATTATCAATAGCTAGTATTTAAGCTAATTCAGCTTCTACTTTTTTAGTAAATTTAGAATGTACTAACTTATAAAGCGCAGGCAATATTAATAGTGTCAGTAGAGTTGATGAAATAATCCCGCCAACCACTACTGTCGCGAGAGGTTTTTGCATTTCAGAACCCGTTCCCGAATTAAGCGCCATAGGTATAAAGCCTAAACTTGCCACCAGCGCCGTCATCAGTACTGGGCGCAGGCGCTGTAATGCGCCGCTGTGAATTGCTTCAAACAAGCTTAAGCCGTCGCTTCGTAATTGCTTAATAAACGACAGCATAACCACACCGTTTAATACCGCGACACCACTTAGAGCAATAAAGCCGACACCTGCTGATATTGAAAGCGGCATATCGCGCAGCAATAACGCAAGCACACCTCCCGTTAATGCCAATGGCACGCCACTAAATATAATCAATGAATCACGAAGCGATCCAAAGGCGCTATACAGTAAGCCAAATATAAGTAATAAAGTGACCGGCACAACCAACGACAATCGCTTACTTGCTGATTGTAGCTGCTCAAACGTGCCGCCGTATTCAAGCCAATAGCCACTTGGTAAATTAAGTGATTCATTCATGCTCGCTTGCGCATCACTTACAAAGCTTGCTAAATCGCGCCCCTCTACATTGGCAGTTACCACTACGTTACGCTTACCACTTTCGCGGTTTATTTGATTAGGCCCTTTTTCAATGCTAATTGTTGCCACTTCGCCAAGCGGTACAAACGCAAGTTCTGGGTTACTATCTTTAGGTAAAGCAACTGGCAAACGAGCAAGTGCTGATACATCGCTAGACCAACGTTTATCAAGGCGTACTAATAACGAAAAACGTTTATCGCCTTCGTAAATTAGTCCGGTTTGC
This sequence comes from Pseudoalteromonas sp. APC 3691, assembly GCF_030408135.1. Classification (NCBI taxonomy): domain Bacteria; kingdom Pseudomonadati; phylum Pseudomonadota; class Gammaproteobacteria; order Alteromonadales; family Pseudoalteromonadaceae; genus Pseudoalteromonas; species Pseudoalteromonas sp. APC 3691. The sequence goes on from NZ_JASDCB010000011.1 coordinate 3,265, forward strand.
ACACCACCAACAGCGGCGGCAAGTGTTTGTTGAATATCGTTTACGCTTAAACCCAATAACGCCATATGGTCGCGCATTGGTGTTACCGAAAGTGTTGGCAATCCTTCCATTTGCTCCAAACGTACATCGGTAGCACCTGCAATATTACGCATTAGCTCTGTGGCTTTTTCGCCAAACTCTTTAAGTACGCTTAAGTCGTCACCATAAATACGCAGTGCCACATCGGCGCGCACGCCAGCAATTAACTCATTAAAGCGCATTTCTATTGGTTGTGTAAATTCGTAATTATTACCAGGGACATCGTTAACACGGGTACGAATTTGCTGAACCAATTCTGCTTTAGTAAGTGCTGGATTAGGCCACTCATCTTGCGGTTTGAGTATTAAAAAAGTATCGGCAACATTGGGCGGCATAGGATCGCTTGCTACATCGGCAGTACCAATTTTTGAAAATACGTTAGCAACCTCAGGCTGATCTAATATGGCTTGCTCAAGCTCTTTTTGCATTTGCACAGATTGCTCAATACCGGTGCCAGTAATGCGCAGCGCGTGCATGGCAATATCGCCTTCATCAAGTTTCGGTAAAAATTCTGCGCCCATGTTTTTAACTTTAAAACCAAGCACCAATACTAATGCCGTGGCAATACCCACCATCAACCACGGTAATTTAAGCGATATACCAAGTAATGGCTTATACACTTTTTTAACGCCGCGCATGACTGCATTTTCGGTTTCATCAACCTTACCGCGAACAAACACTGCAATAGCAGCAGGTACAAAGGTAACGCCAAATATAAGCGCGCCAATTAACGCCGCAACTACAGTAAATGCCATTGGCTGAAACATTTTGCCTTCAACGCCGCTTAGTGCAAATAAAGGTAAGTAAACCAGCATAATAATAACAATGCCAAACACAGCCGGTGTAAATACTTCTTTGGTGGCTGCGGTCACTACATTTAAACGCTCGTTTAAGGTAAGTAGCCTGCCATGTTTATGCTGAGCTACACCGAGTTGGCGCAGGCAGTTTTCAACAACAATTACAGCGCCATCAACAATTAAACCAAAGTCGATTGCGCCTAGGCTCATTAGATTACCCGATACGCGATTACCCACCATACCTGTAACGGCAAACAACATACTCAACGGAATAACCATTGCCGTAATAAGCGCGCCCGTTACATTACCCAGCAGTAATAGCAAAATTACTATCACTAAAACGGCACCTTCAAATAAGTTGGTTTGCACGGTTGCTATGGTTTTATCAACAAGAGTTGTGCGGTCGTAAACCGCTTCAACAATAACGCCAGCGGGTAAGCTTTTTTGCACATCAACTAACTTATCAGCCATGGCTTTTGCCACTATGCGGCTGTTTTCGCCAATTAGCATCATGGCGGTGCCGAGCACGGTTTCTTCGCCGTTATAAGTGGCCGCGCCGGTTCTAAGCTCTTTGCCTAAAAACACGTTAGCCACATCTTTAATGCGTACAGGTGCATCGTCGCGCTTAGCTATAACGGTATTGGCTATGTCATCAATGGTTTTAAGCTGCCCAGGCGAGCGTACTAAATATTGCCCGTCAAAGCGTTCAATATAGCCTGCGCCTCGGTTACTGTTATTAACCTCAAGTGCACTAATTACATCGCTAATAGTAAGCTTATAGGCAATGAGTTTTTCGGGCACTGGCGCTACTTGGTATTGACGCTCAAAACCACCTTGGCTGTTTATTTCGGTTACGCCTTTTACTTTTAAAAGCTGCGGACGAATAACCCAATCTTGCAAAGTACGTAAGTCTTCGGCGTTGTAGGCAGTGCCATCTTCTTTTAACGCATTAGGCGCGGCGTGCACACTATAAGTAAATATTTCGCCTAAACCACTGGCAATAGGACCCAAGTTTGGCTCTACGTTATTAGGTAAGTCGGAGCGAATACTTTGAATACGCTCACCAATTTGCTGACGTGCCCAATAAATATCGGTGCCTTCATTAAAAATAACCGTTACTTGCGAAAGCCCATAACGCGAAAGCGAACGGGTGTAATCAAGCTTAGGTATGCCCGCCATGGCGGTTTCTACCAAATAAGTAATGCGTTGCTCTACCTCTAATGGCGTAAAACCCTGCGCTTTGGTATTAATTTGCACTTGTACGTTTGTTATATCGGGTACTGCGTCTACTGCTAAATTTTGAATGTTGTATACACCAAATCCAGCAAATAAAAATGTAAGCGCAAGCACCAGCATGCGGCGTTTAACCGCAAAAGAAACTATCCAATTAATCATGGTGCCTCCTAGTGAGCGTGGCTTGCGCCGCTTTTTAAAATATCAGCTTTAATGACATAACTATTGTCTGTTACGTATTCGCTACCTGCGTTTAAGCCTGTAAGTACTTCTACCCACTCGCTATTTTTTGCACCTAAGGTAACGGGGCGCACTTCAAATACATTATTTTTACGAACAAACACACTGGGTTGACCGTTAAGTTCTTGAATTGCTTGTGGCTTTACACGCACGCTGGCATTTATTTTAGCCACACTTACATCGCTATTTATATGCATGCCTGGGCGCCAATGCCCGTCTGGGTTATTAAGCTCTATACGGGCACGCGCTATGTGCCCGCCAGTCATCATTGGAGCTATAAAAAACACTTTGCCTTGCGTATTTAAATGGTGATGTAGGTCGTACACTTTAGCGCTTTGACCAATGGCTAGTTTTTCAATGTTTTCAGGAAAAGCCGATAACTCAACCCATACTTTATCAAGGTTAACTACCTGCATCAGTGCGCTGGTGCTTGCAAGCTCGCCACGCTTTAAGTATTGCTCGGTTACAACACCGCTAATTGGACTTTTAATGGGGTAATTTTGCAGTGTTTCACGGTTGGTTACGCTGGCAAGTACTTCGCCTTTTTTAACGTTTTGACCAATGCTTACAAAAATATCACTGATCAATCCTGTATACGGTGCCATTACTTCTACCGTGCCGTGCTGCGTTGGGGCAATAACGCCAAAAAGCGTATCGGTAATATCCACTTCACCACTTTGCGCTATCTCGGTTTTAATGCCTGCGCGCTCAATAGCTCGCTCTGTTAACGTGGTTTGCCCTTCGTGTTGATCGTACTCATAGCTAATGCTCTCACCGTTATAATTAGCAGTAACGGTAAGTGCAAACGAATGCGGTTCGTTAATTGATTGCGTGCTCACAAGGTAGTCGCCCTCAGCTGTAAACTGTATATTTTGCGGGGCTTCAACTAAGCGTTTTAAACTCATTGTTATGTTTAAGTCGTTTATATTAATTGGCTTATTTTGTTTATAGCCGTATACACGTAGCTCAACATTACCTGCAAATTCTTGCAATTTAAGCTCAAGTGTTAATTTAGGGTCAGTTAATAAAAAGCCGCCGTGTGGACCTTGCTTTTGCTCGTGTTGCTCTGTTTCTTTATGACCTGACTCGCCATGCTCAGCAGAGGCAAATACACCTGTGCTTACAAAGCTGCTGGCAAACGAAAGTGATACTAATAATGCGATTATATTTTTATTCATGATTGATGAGTCTCAATTAAAGATTGGCCTGTTAAACGCTCAAGAGTAAGTAGCACTTGGTACAGCTCTGCGTGAGTGGTAATAAGTGTGCGTTTAGAATCAAAAAGTGCTTGTTGAGCATCAAGCAATTGCAACACCGAAATTTGTCCGCGTTGATAACTTTTTAGGCTTTGCTCAATCAATGTTTGTGCCTGAGGAATAATTTGATCAGATAATAGCTTTGCCTGATTAGCTCTACCTTGATAATAAGCGTACAAAGTACGTACTTGCTGGCGTAGCTGGATGCGCAATTGCCCTTGCTGCTCATTTAAAAGCATGAGCTGACTATTTGCAGCTGCAATATTGCCGCTATTAGAATTGCTTAATTGCAGTGGCATAGAAAACGAAAACACTAACGAGCTGGAGTCATTTTGCTGGTTATAGCGCACGCCTCCCCCTACGTTAATATCGGTTTGTCCGTTTGCTTTTTGTAGTGTTAAGTTGGCTGTTTGCTGTAAATATTGCTGCTGTAATAATGCAAATTCAGGAGCTTGGTTAACCGCATCTAAAAGTGCTTGTGCTGATTTAAGCGCAGTAATTACATTAATATTGCCAGCAAAAGTATCGTAGGGTTGCTCCTCACTCCACAGCTCGTTAAGCGATAAACTTGCTCGCTCAAATTCACTATTAAGCATGGCTTTATCAAGCTCTACTTGGCTAAGTGCATAACGCATGCGCGTTACATCAGCTTGCGACGCAGCACCTGCATTAGCTCTTTGTTCAATCGCTTTAAGTGCTTGGGTAACTACCTGTTTACGCTCGTTGTTCAAACTTAATAATGTTTGAAATTTAAGCCCTTGGTAGTATCGCTCAGCAGTGGTTGCTAATAAGGCTAAACGGGTATTTTGATACTGTATTGCTTGGGCTTTTATATTGGCGGTTGCGTAATTAATACGGCTTTGGCGCTTATCGCCCAGCTCTATTAGTTGGCTAAGCCCGAGTGTTATTTCAGCGCCTTGAATGCCACGCGCCTTGTTAGTGCCCAGTAAGTTTTCGGCTTCAACATTCAATACAGGGTTAGGCGAAAGTGCAGCTTGAGATTTAAGCGCACTCAATATTTTTTGATGATACGGGTAGCGTTTTAATACCGGATTTTGTTGTTCGGTATTACTCAGTGCTTGTTTAAGGGTTAATGTTTTAACATTCGCCAAAGTACTAAAAGCAGGTAACACGCACATTAGCGCCACCAGCATAATTGGTTTTTTATTCATATAGCGTGTCCGTTTTTTAACAAACAGAGTTGACTTAATCACTACGCCTATTTTAAAAACAAGCGCGATCAAGCAACCTAAATATGTACATAACTAGCCTTATAGCGCACAGGCGCAGGCAGTTTTTTACAAAGTGTTTAAAATTAAAAACTAACTAAGTGAATTGGGTGGCGGTACATCTGGCGGGTAATTTAACCCGTTATAGCACGCAGGCGAAGTTGCTTTACTTTGCTCTGGGCTTATTGAATGGCTAGAGGTGCTGTTGTAGCCACAATGGCAATGTTGGTGGGCGTGAATCTCGGTAGTTGATGTTTTATCGCTTTGGTTATCATCGGCTATGGAGTCGCCTTGCGATAACGAACTGGTTACGTGATCAACGTCTTCTTGCAAATGATACGCAGCGCCATCACAGCTAATAAAGCTGTGTACAAGCACTAATAATATCACTATTAAAAAACGGTTTGAGCGCATTACCTACCTAAAACTCTAAAATGCAATTTAAGAAATCGCACAATACCTTAAATTTATTCAAATGTAGAGAGCCGCTAACGTTATTTTCTAAATTCGCTTGGCGACACACCTACCGACTTCTTAAAACGTTTGGAAAAATTAAAAATATTAGAGTACCCCACATAACTTGCCACATGCGAAATTGGCCAAGCCGTGTTTAACAGTAAGTTTTTAGCTCGCTCAATGCGTAAATAAATAAGTTGTTGTATTGGGCTTTTACCAAATTGCGCTTGGCATAAACGATGCAAATGCGGCGATGAGTAATGCACATATTCGCACATTGCCTCTATTGTCCAATCAAACTGCAAGCGCTTGTCTACCTCTTCAAACAAACTAATTAAACGGTTATGCGCCGCACCCTGAGAGTTATTTTGCAGCGTAGCATTTAAGTAATGACTTAAAATAGGCGTTACGCTTTCGCGTAAATTAGCATTGGGCTCGCTGTATAAAAGCTCCATAGCAAGGTGTAACGGTTCAAGTTTTTGCTCGGTTAATACCAATGCTTGCGCTAAGTTTAAATGCTGCCAACGTTTAGTATTTGCAAGGTTTAACCAAATAACATCCCAATGTTCAGCATCAATTTTCACTTCAAAGCTTTGCTTTGCTGGTAGCACAATAAGTGTATTGGCATTAAGTGTGTACTGCTCATTGTGTGTTGTTAATTTACCCTGCCCTGCAAGCGTATAAAAAAGTGTATGTTCTAGCGGTGCTGAGCGTGCTACGCAATAACGACCCGATAGGTTTGAGCAACCCGCAAGTGCTATTTCAAGGTTTGGCATTTGCGCGAGCGTTTGTGAATCAATAAAGCGTTCTATACAGCGCGGACCAATATCGAGTATGTCTTTAATGTTATAGCGCATAATTACAATGATAGTTTTGGATAAATAAAGGAGAGCTTTAAGCATAACCCCTGCGATTATTTTTAGCTATATTTAGCGCATTATAATTGCCCGCTTATGCAATAGGATAAACATGACCTCTTTACAGCACATAATTAATCGCCGAGATTGGGAAAACCCAATTTCAGTACAAGCTAATCAAGTAAAAGCGCACAGCCCACTCAATGGATTTAAAAGCGTTGACCATGCCCGTACTAACACGCAATCGCAAAAACAAAGTTTAAACGGTCAGTGGGACTTTAAATTATTTGATAAACCCGAAGCAGTTGATGAATCGTTGCTAAGTAAAACACTAAATAGCAACTGGCAAAGTATTACAGTGCCTTCTAACTGGCAATTACACGGCTTTGATAAACCTATTTACTGTAATGTTAAGTACCCATTTGCAGTTAACCCGCCTTTTGTACCAAGCGACAACCCTACAGGCTGTTACCGCACTGAATTTAATATAAGCGAAAGTAAGCTAACTCAGCGTAATCATATTATTTTTGAAGGCGTTAACTCGGCGTTTCACCTGTGGTGTAACGGACAATGGGTGGGTTATTCACAAGATAGCCGTTTACCAAGCGAGTTTGATTTAAGCGAACTATTAGTTGCAGGCACTAACCGTATTGCCGTTATGGTTATTCGTTGGAGCGATGGCAGTTATTTAGAAGATCAGGACATGTGGTGGCTAAGCGGTATATTCCGCGATGTTAACTTACTTACCAAACCGCAAAGCCAAATTCGCGATGTATTTATTACTCCTGATTTAGACGCCTGCTACCGCGATGCAACGCTACATATAAAAACGGCGATTAATGCGCCAAATAACTATCAAATAGCAGTGCAAGTTTTTGATGGCGAACAGGCGCTATGTGAGCCGCAAATACAAAGCACTAATAATAAACGTGTTGACGAAAAAGGCGGCTGGAGCGATGTTGTATTTCAAACAATTGATATACAAAACCCTAAAAAATGGACCGCCGAGACCCCATACTTATACCGCTGCGTTGTGAGTCTGCTTGATGATCAAGGCAATACCGTCGACATTGAAGCCTATAACATTGGCTTTAGAAAAGTAGAAATGCTCAACGGGCAGCTTTGCCTAAACGGCAAGCCGCTACTTATACGCGGCGTTAACCGCCACGAACACCATCCTGAAAACGGCCATACAGTTACTACCGCCGATATGATTGAAGATATTAAGCTGATGAAGCAAAATAACTTTAATGCCGTGCGTACTGCTCACTACCCTAACCACCCTCGTTTTTACGAACTATGTGACGAGCTAGGTTTATACGTAGTTGATGAAGCAAATATAGAAACCCATGGCATGTTTCCTATGGGGCGTTTAGCTAGCGATCCGCAGTGGGCTGGTGCATTTATGTCGCGTTATACGCAAATGGTTGAGCGCGATAAAAACCACGCCTCAATTATTATTTGGTCACTAGGAAACGAATGCGGACACGGCGCAAATCATGATGCCATGTACGGCTGGTCAAAAAGCTTTGACCCCTCTCGCCCAGTGCAATACGAAGGCGGCGGCGCAAATACAACGGCTACCGACATTATTTGTCCAATGTACGCCCGTGTAGATACCGATATTAAAGACGATGCGGTACCTAAATACTCTATTAAAAAATGGTTGAGCCTACCGGGTGAAACTCGCCCACTTATTTTATGTGAATACGCCCATGCAATGGGTAACAGCCTAGGTAGCTTTGACGATTACTGGCAAGCATTTAGAGAATACCCACGCCTGCAAGGCGGCTTTATTTGGGATTGGGTAGACCAAGGTTTATCTAAAACAGACGAAAACGGCAAGCATTATTGGGCTTACGGTGGCGATTTTGGTGATGAACTAAATGACCGTCAATTTTGTATAAATGGGTTATTGTTCCCAGACCGCACGCCGCACCCTAGCCTGTTTGAAGCAAAATACAGCCAGCAGCATTTACAATTTACGCTGCGCGAGCAAACTAAAAATCAATACACCATTGATGTATTTAGCGATTACGTATTTAGACACACAGATAACGAAAAGCTCGTTTGGCAGTTAATGCAAAATGGCATCTGTGTTGAACAAAGCGAGCATATACTTAATATTGCTCCGCAAAGTACACACACGTTAACAATTAAAACTAAAACAACGTTTGAGCAAGGTGCGCAATACCACCTTAATTTAGATGTAGCACTAATTAACGATTGTAGCTTTGCAAGTGCCGAGCATGTATTAAACACCGAGCAGTTTAAGCTTATAAATAGTAATAATTTAAACAGTGAATCATTTACATCAACTACAGAGCAAAGCGCTATAAGTGTTAGTGAAACCGACTCTCAACTAAGTATTGAAAACGATAAGTTTAAACTTGTTTTTAGCAAGCAATCAGGGCTTATAGAGCAGTGGTTACAAAACGATACTCAGGTTATTAGTAGCCCACTGGTTGATAACTTTTATCGGGCCCCGCTTGATAACGACATAGGCGTAAGCGAAGTAGATAACCTAGACCCTAATGCATGGGAGGCTCGTTGGTTACGTGCAGGTATAGGGCAATGGCAGCGCACATGCAGCTCAATTCACGCAGTGCAATCAAGTGTTGATGTACGTATTACTTGTGTATTTAATTACGAGTTTAATGGCGTGCTACAGGCTCAAACACAGTGGCTATATACACTAAATGATACCGGCAATATTAGCTTAAATGTTGATGTGCAACTAAACGATACTCTGCCGCCAATGCCGCGTATAGGGCTAAGTACAACACTTAACAAGCAAAGCGATACAAAAGTAAACTGGCGTGGTTTAGGGCCTTTTGAAAACTACCCAGATCGCAAAGCCGCAGCACGTTTAGGTTATTACAGCTTGAGCTTAAATGAGCTACATACCCCGTATATATTCCCAACCGATAACGGCCTGCGTAGCGATTGCCAATTACTGCGTATTAATAATTTAACCGTAACCGGTGCGTTTTTATTTGCAGCCAGTGAGTATTCGCAAAGTATGTTAACGCAAGCTAAGCACACTAACGAACTCATTGCTGATGATTGCGTACATGTACACATTGATCATCAACATATGGGGGTTGGTGGCGATGATTCATGGAGCCCAAGTACCCATAAAGAATATTTACTTGAGCAAAAGCAGTACAGTTATTCTTTAACTTTTTCAGCTAAATAATTTAGTAGTTAACCTACAAAAATAGCGGCCAAATTGGCCGCTATTCTTCAATTAATAAACTCTATTTATTAGCTAGTTTTTTAGCTAATACGTTATCAAGCGAAAAGCTTCCCGCTCCTTGAATTGCTAAAACTACAGTTACTACAAGTAACGTTAATGCGTATTCATAGCCATTGTTTGCCATAAATAAGCCATTACTAATATGTACGCTAAAAATAGCAATCAGCAAAGTAAAGCCGGCAACTACAGCAGCTGGGCGAGTTAACAAACCAATTGCTAATGCAATGCCACCAAAAAACTCAGCGCTACCTGCCATCATTGCTAACCAATAGCCAGGCTCTAAACCAATACTCGCCATCCATTGACCTGTACCTTCAAGCCCGTAACCGCCAAACCAAGCAAATAGTTTTTGTGCACCATGCGCCGCTAAAATAAGGCCAACTGGTACTCGTAAAATTAATGCTGCTACGCCTGCTTTTGAGCTAAGTAATGTGTTTAGTAATTTCATGAGTTTAGTCCTGTTTTAATTTATTTAATCGTTAGATTTTTCCTAACCGTTGAGCACAGTTTACTATCATCATTCAAAAACATTAATACGGAACTTATTGGTTAATTAGCAACACAGTATTTATAATAAACCATAAAAAAACCGCCAACCTAAAGGTTGACGGTTTTTTATTAACGTATTACTTAGGGCGTGTTGATCTTTGTGGATTGAAATTTGTTCAATCTAGGGGCGATTAAATCGCGGCGCGAGGTTTGTAACCTAGTGGGCTAAGTAAAAACCGAGCAACAAAGAGTTAATCGTCCCTAGAAAGAACCCAAAGGGCAGCGCATGTTTGGTATTTATGCTGCGTTATCGCCTATTCATGGGGAATAACCACACTACATAGGCTCCGCCTTGCCTAAAAACCAAACATACTGCTGCAAATTCACCCACCAAAGATCAACACGCCCTAGTATATTTAAGTAAGCGCTTAGCTTTGAAAATTAAGCAACTGCTTGCTCTAAAATTTCGCGGCTTTCTTTTAGCGTAATAGCTTGGTTTTCACCAAGAGCTAGCATGCCGTGCGCTTCAAGTTTATTAATAATATTGTCAATCGCCGCTGCTTTATCATCGCCATGTTCAGTAAGCTGGGTCGCTACGTCAAGGCTGTGGTAAAACGCTTCGATTGCTAAAATTGTTTTCTCAGCTAAGTCGTCAGATTGCTCAAGACCAAATACGTTTTTACCCATCTGCTCAAGTTTTGCTTTTTTAACTGCAAACTGGTTACGTAATAAAGAAGGCTGAACAATAGCAAGTGAACGAGCATGATCAACGCCGTAAGCAGCTGTAAGCTCGTGGCCAATCATGTGTGTTGCCCAATCTTGCGATACACCAGAACCAATTAAACCATTAAGTGCTTGGTTAGCTGCCCACATAAGGTTTGCACGCCATGTATCGTCTTGATTTTCAAAGTTGTCGCCTAATGTTTTAAGCGTTCTTAAAAGTGCCTCTGCGTAACCTTCTTGAACCAATGCCGTTTCAGGGAATGTTAGGTACTGCTCACATGTATGAACCCATGCATCTACTAATCCATTCACAAGTTGGCGCTGTGGTAATGTTTTCATTACATCAGGGTCCATAATCGCAAATTTAGGAAGTACTTCTGGTGATGCAAACGGTAGTTTTTGCTTTGTTGCTTCTTTGCTCACAACTGAGTTTTGGTTAGACTCTGAACCCGTTGCAGGCAATGTTAATATTGCACCAATTGGTAATGCGCTAGTAATAGTGTGCTTACCAGTAGGAATATCCCAACCTTCTCCATCATAAACTGCAGATGCTGCAATGTATTTAACGCCGTCGATTACTGAACCGCCGCCTACACCTAGTACAAAGTCGATGCCTTGTTCTTTACAAATTTTTACTGCTTGGTCTAGTACTTCTATAGTTGGGTTAGCGCCTACACCCGAAAATTCAACCCAGTCAAAGCCTTCAAGTGCTGCTGCAACTTGGTCGTACACGCCGTTCTTTTTAATTGAACCGCCGCCGTACACTACAAGTACTTTTTGATCCTTTGCGATCAAATCAGTTAGTGAGGCAATTTGTTCTTGGCCGAACTGGATAAGTGTTGGGTTTACGTAGCTAAATTTCATTATTTTGCTCCTAGGTGACGGTTAAATACTAAATATAATGCTTAGTTACTAACTAAGCTAAACTTCAATGAGTGCATATTAGTGGCAAAATAAACATAAAAAAAGCCCAATAACTCGCAAAAGCTTGCCTAAAACTGTCAGGATTGATATTTTACGCAAAATTCGTACGATAGTAGAAGTTTTAATGTCCTCAATAGCCAACATGATGCAAAAATTTGCAGAGCACAATAATTTACTTAACTTTGAAGGCAACATGGAAACCATTATTCCAGGTGTGTATTTTCATCGTGCAAGTAAAAGCTCGCCGCGCCAGCCACTTATATATAACTCAGGTATTATTATTGTTGGGCAAGGACATAAGATAATTCATTTTCCTGATCATCAAATAAAATATGGTGAAGGCGACTACCTTGTTTTAGGTGTACCAGTGCCACTTGAATGCGAAGCTTTTACCGATAACAACCAGCCTGTTATGGGTATTGTTATAGATATAAACCCGGTAATGTTACATAAATTAGTAAACCAAATTGGTACACATAAGCCATTCACCACTGGGCAAATGAGTGGCGTTCAATCGGCTAAAATAGATGGCGCAATGGAGCAAGTAACTCACCGTTTACTTAGCGTGCTTAATAACCCCATTGAGGCTGACGTTTTTGGCGAAGATATAGTAAAAGAATTGGTATATCGTGTACTTTGTGGCCCACAAGGACATACTTTAATAGGGCTTGCTATGCATGATGGGCATTATGCGCGTATCGCCCGTACGCTCTCAACTATGCACAGTAGTTATGCCAATCAAATTACAGTTGAGGGGTTGGCTGAAGATGTAAACATGAGCGTATCGTCGTTCCATCGTGCTTTTAGGCAAGTAACGTTTGAGTCACCTTTGCAGTATTTAAAAAAAGTACGCTTAGCTAAGGCTAAAGAGCTTATAACCAGTAGTGGAAGCAAAGCCAACGAAGCTGCATTAAAGGTTGGCTATACCAGCCCATCGCAATTTAGCCGCGAATTTAAACGCCACTTTAATAAAACCCCCAGTGAAATGTTAATTCAACTACATAACTAGGTAATGGCTTTAGATATGTAAGTTAACCGAGCGAGTCAATTTTAAGCACTGCTTTTTTGGTGTTTAGCATAGCTTGCTTGGTAAATTGGCGATTAATAAATTGGCTAAAAATAATAGTAAATAACGTTGAGAAAATGGCAGCTGTTGCGTACACCTGCCAAATCATAAAGTTATGTTTTAACATAAACGCAATCACCGCAAAAAATACACATCCACCTAATGAACCAATAATACCGCCATTAAGAATTTTAAACGTTGAGGCTTGTTTGTCACTAAAATGGGCAACACTGCCCATTACCGCCAAAATAACCGGAAAGGTAGATATTAACCCGCTCCACGCAGACCCTATATGCTGCGATATAAACGTAACAAGCACGATAAAGCTCGTCACTAATATCATTTTTACCGGAAGCTCCCAGCGAGCATTTAATGGTTTTGCATCAACTGATATATTTAGCTTTGTAGAGATAATAGTTAAACCGAGTAAAATACAAAGCGAAACCACACTCGCCACAATAATATTCACTGGTAAAAATAAAGTAATAACGCTAAATACGCACCAAATACTCAACGCTGTAAAAAGCGATTTAAGCATTCCAAACCTTCGTGATACAACCAAGTAACTAAAACAAAATAAGCCTATACCGCTCATACCATAAAGAGAGGCCACCGCTGAGTTAGCTGCAAATAATTTACCTTGCTCTAATGCTATAAAATAAGAAATAGGCCCAGAGGTAATAGGCAAGCCAGGAATTATACCGCTAACAAAACTACCAAAGCGTTTTTGGGCGAATGTTATTAGTAAAATAAGTAAAGGTGCAATTATGAGTTTAAGCAGCATAAATAACAATAAAGTATGAGAGTTGAAATTAAGTCTACGTGTCTATACCTACATTGTAGAGTGAATAAAAATCATGTATGTAGCGTAATTTTTTTTACCTGTAAATATTAACTAATTTATCAAAACACTGATTAATAGTTATAAAAAAACCACTTATTAAAGTGGTTTTTTAGCTTAACTTAAACAACAGCATTTATACTTTTTTAAATAAAACCTCTGGATTTACCATGGTTTTCATTTCAAGCACATTGCCATTTGGATCTTCAATAAAAAACGTTTCTTGCTCAAACTCATCACCAATAAAACGGCGATATGGTTTATCTAGGTATTCAATTCCCGCATCTTCAATACGTGTTTTTAACCCGTTAAATTCATCTTCAGATAAGTGAATCCCAAAGTGAGGTACTGCCACAGCTCCCATGTCTACATCATGGCGAACTGTTGGTAGGCGCTCAACACTTTGGTGCAAGGTAAGTTCATTACCCCAAAAATCTATATCTACCCAGCGACCTTCTTCACTGTTACCCGTTTTACAGCCTAGTACGTCACAATAAAACGCTTTAGCCACTTTTAAATCGCCAGCCGGAATAGCCAGATGCAAACAGTTAGACATAAATAACCCTTGGTTAACACTTTAATACATTAAATTATCGCCATTATACATAACTTGTGATTTATAGAACATTAACAGCGGCACTATTAAGCATATTTAATACCTAAAAGCCGTTTAAAAAACACGCTTTTAACGTTTGTAATTACTTATAACATTTATTTGTTAGAGAGTATTAGAAAGCGCAAAAGGATTAGTTTAAACTGCGCCGCTATGATTAAATTCTTATTTTTAAAATTCATCACTTTCTTTTTAGGCTTTGTAGCTTGCTTTGCTATGCACACTACTTTTGCATTACCTTTAGTGATTTCTGCTGCGCTAACGGGACTTATTGGCTCGTTTATTCCTTTTCCTGCACATTATAAAAACCATCCGTATGCTGCAATTTATGCTGGTAGCTTTGCAGGTATGTGTTCAACTCATTTAATTACCAGTTACTGGGAAATTGCTATTATTTCGCTTATTGGCTCAAGTTTGTATGTGCTTACTATGAATATGTTTACAGGTTTTGGTGGCAAGCTTGGTAGTGTTGCCTTTGCAAGTGTGGCACTTTTTGTATTAGCCAGAGGAATAGTATTATGAGTATTGAATATCCATTACTTGTACTGCTTGGGGCTTTTTTAACATTTTATTTAGCTAAGCATAGTCGCTTTGACGGGGTTAGAGCGTCGTCTTCACTTTCTATTATTGCTTATTTAATTTTTAGCGCTTTAAATTTGAACCCCGATTTATACGCGATTGTATTTTTTGGCGGTACATTTATAGGTATGAGCGCCCCACATCGATTTGGTATTTATACTGTAGCAAGCTCATCTATTTTGTTTTCAATCTTATTTGAGCATCTTGTACCAAAACTTGACGGCTACGGCGGTGCATTGGGTATTAGTGCATTTTTATCTGTATGTATTTGCCATACCTGTATTTTGTTAGGTGCCCCAAGAAGTAAAAAGCCGCCACCAGTTCAATAAAAAATTATTGAACTGGTCTAGTTTCTCCCAGCATTCGCTTTAAAATAGTAGAAAAATTAGAGTGTAAAATATTCATGTTTTAAGCTGTTCTTTTTCTTTGCAAGTCTGTTAGAATCTTTCGCGAACTTTATTTACCCTAAATAAAGACAATCATATATGGATTTATGAAAATGAAAAAACTAATCGCAGTAGCAGCTCTATCTTTACTTCCTTTCTCAAACGCAATGGCTGACCAAGATATTGGTTGTGGTCTTGGTTCTATGTTATTTGCAGGTCAGCAAGGTAAAGGCGTTAAAATTTTAGGCGCTACAACAAACGGTACTTCTGGTAACCAAACTTTTGGTATCACTTTTGGTACTTTAGGTTGTGATGGTACTGGTACAGTAACTTCTTCAGAAAAAATTGCTTTATTCATTGACGGTAACATGGAGCAACTTGCTCGTGATATGTCAAAAGGTGAAGGCGAAACTTTAGCTACTCTAGCTGAAGCTTGGGGTGTTGCAGATCAAGATAAAGCAGCATTCAACGCGCTTGCTCAAGCACAGTTTTCTTCAGTATTTACTTCTGAAAACGTAACTTCGCAAACAGTTTTAGAAAACCTAAACACTGTTCTTGCAAGTAACGCACAACTTGCTTCTTATACTCTTTCTTAATCAGCTAAATTAGCCGGTTTTATACGTATAAATAAAGCCGCTGGAGTATTTCTCTAGCGGCTTTTATTGTTTAGTGATTATGAAAAAAATATTCTTTGTTTTATCAATTGCGCTGTTTAGTACTTACGTAAACGCTCAAAGTTTTAAAAATGACACCTTAGCAACCGACCCTTACTGGCTCAAATTAGGTCATTACCGTGGGGCCACATTAGGTGGTTGGAAAAGTGAAGTAGATAGGGCTGAGTTTTTTTTATCTCCTATAGGTAAAACAAGTCCACTGGACGAACTTGAAGCCACTATAGCCGCATTTAGTGGTAAAAATACTGACCCAAAAACAACACAATCTCGCTGTCGGTTTCCAGCACGCTATAAATGGCTAAAAACAAAAATTAAAAATAACTGGCCCGCGCTTAATTGCCCAGAGCTTCAAACGTGGCAAAAAATAATAAACCCAAAAGGGGTTACGTTAGTTTTTCCTACTGCATTTATGAATAGCCCATCATCAATGTTTGGTCACACCTTACTTCGTATTGATGCAAAAGATCAGACTCGCCATAAAGAGTTGCTCGCATTTGCGGTTAATTTTGCAGCAGAACCAGACGGCTCAGACAATGCAGCTATGTACGCACTAAAAGGCCTGATTGGCAGCTATCCTGGTAAATTTTCGCTTATGCCGTACTATAAAAAAGTACGCGAATATAATGATTTAGAATCTCGTGATATTTGGGAATACAAACTTAATTTATCTGAGCCACAAGTAGAGCTTATTTTATTGCACTTATGGGAGCTACAATCAGCTACATTTGATTACTTTTTTATTGATGAAAACTGCTCTTATCAATTACTTGCATTATTACAACTCGCACAAGAGGACCTTGATTTAACATCGTCATTTAATATGCAAGCTATTCCATCAGATACCGTTGCAGTACTAAGAAATAACAACTTACTACAATCACCTAATTACCGCCCTGCTTTTGGCACTAAGCTTTACCATTACTCTACTCAAATGACTAACGAACAACTTGATGATGCAAGAGAGTTAATACAAGGTGGCTCCCTCAATACTCGTAATTACTCACAGTCGCAATTAGTCGCAATATTAGAAATGGCGTATGAATGGTTAAATTTTGAATTTTACGATAAAGCATTAAAGCGTGAAGAAATTGCCCCGCGACTAACTAAGCTACTACTAATGCGCAGCAAATATAAAGTAGCTTCGCCATTTACTAAGCCAAGTCGTCCTATTGCTTCTCCAGAGCAAGGTCATGGCTCTTCTAAAGTAACGCTAGGTAGGGTACAAAATAATAACCAAGCAAACCTTACAAATTTTGGTTATAGGCTTGCGTATCATGACTTACTAGATAGGCCTGAAGGTTTTATAGCGGGTGCACAAATTAGTTTTTTTGATTTGGAAGCCGCTATTACTGACGAAGGAAATGCAGATATTGAACATTTTTACTTATTAGATGCTATGTCGCTTGCACCCGATAACCGCGTATTTGATAGCTGGTCGTGGAACTTTAAAATGGGCTTTGACCGACAACCAAGTGACAATAAACGTTTAGGCCGCTTTTTTACAAAAGGAGGTTATGGTAAATCTTATGGCGATCCTAATAATCTACACGGCTATATTCTTGGTCAATTTGAGCTAAATACAGGCGATATAACCGACCGACTTAGTACTGGAATAGGCAGCGAAGCCGGTGTAATTTGGCAAATAAACAATAACCATAAACTCGCTTTAACTGGCAATATATTATGGCTAACTGATAACGCAGCAAGTAAGCACAGCGAAATAGCTATAACATGGAATTACGCTGTTTCTCGCAATGTATCGCTGCGCAGCAAAGTACAGCATGCTCAATGGCATAGCCATAATTCATCAATGAGTTTAGCTATGCAGTTTTACTTTTAACTTTTTCAATATTATTTATATTTAATGCTACTTGTAGGGTAGCCAAATAGCACTCTACATTTAGCTTTTATTCCCGATGCCTTATAAACACTTTTCAATAAGTGCTCCCACTGATGAAACGTAATAACGACTGGGTTATTGCTATTAAGCTGCCCTATAATGCCGTATTTACAAGGCTTTGATTTATCTTCTTCTACAAAGGTGCCAAATAACTTATCCCAAATAATAAGTACACCTGCAAAGTTTTTATCAAGGTAGCCTGTATTTATTGCGTGATGAACTCGGTGATGCGAAGGCGTATTAAATACTTTTTCAAGCCAGCCTAACTTACCCACTATTTGAGTATGTACAAAAAATTGATACGCCAAATTTAATGCAACCACGCTAAATACTGTTAGCGGTTCAAATCCGATTAAAATCATAGGTAGCCAAAACACCCACATACCGGCTACGGGGTACATTAAGCTTTGCCTAAATGCGGTGGTGAAATTCATTTTAGTTGAGCTGTGGTGCACCACATGTGCAGCCCACAACCAATGAATATGATGCGATGCTTTATGAAACCAATAATACAAAAAATCTTGCAGTAAAAATGCAAATGCAATACTTAATACACTCACTTCAATATCAAACAATCTATAGTCATACAACCAATTAAATAAAGGCATTAACAGCAGTAACGCAATAGCATCTGCGCCTTGGTGTAATAGCGCTAACACTGTATTTGCTAGGCTATCTTTTATGTCGTAATAGCGCTTAAACTTAATAAACTCACAGCAAACAAATATCAAAAATAACGGGCTAAGAGCGAGCAAAATAATTTCTGAGTTCATACTTTACCCGCCAAAAAATAATTATTTAAATTGTTTAACGCTTGGGTTATATCTTTTGTAATAACATATTTAAGTAATGCATTTGGCATCCACCATGGAGCTGAGCAGCTTATGCAATAGTTAAGTTCGGTAACTAAAGTATTGATGTCTTTATTTGCAGTGAGGTATATATCGCCTCGATGATTAGCTACTGGTTTATCGCCTACTATTTGGTAACTGATCTGATTTTGATCGGCACTGATTATTTGCTCTGAAAACGTTATTTTACCTATTTTCACTTGCCTAACAGATCCTTTTCCGCCTTCTATTTGCCCTTCGTCTTGTGCTTGTAGCAGCGTAAATTTGGCATTAAAAAATCGATGCAACTGTTGATGATCCAATAGTGTGCTTATTATTTGCTTTGGCTGTGCATTAAGCGTTTGTTTAATTGTTATAAGTATCATTTTTACAGCAAGAGGTTATTAGGCATTCAACTAGCATATAAAAATTTAACGTGGCAAACTTGCTAATACACGACTATTTTTTAGCTTTAGATGACAAATGCACACATTAGCTGATCATTACTTTTCAAGTATTCTTGATTACTTACAAGCGCAAGGCATTAATACTAAAACGGCTTTGCACGCTATTAGCTTTGACGAATTTAGTAATCAGCATACCCATCAATTAGCGCCGCGTATTAGTTTAAATAGTTACAATGCTTTATTAGTTTATGGCAAGAAAACACTTAACGACCCTCTTTTTGGTTTTACCCTAGGTCAACAAATTCGCACTGCTGACTACGGCGTTTTAGGTTACTTAATTGAATCAAGCGATAACTTAAGCAGTGCCATTAAAGCATTGTTAAGCTACGACAGCTTGGTGGCTGATATTGGTAAGGCCAAGTTTGAACTAAATATTGATACAGCAATTATTCGTTGGATTGCTCATCAAAGTTGTAATGAGCATGTTGTTTTACGAAACATGACCGCGTGGGTAAGTGTAATTCGCCAGTTAATAAACTTAACGCTTTCGCCAAGTAGTATTAGTTTCACTTATAATTGGTTGCCATTGCAAAGACGCGCCCTTGAATCATGGTTTAAATGCCCTGTAAAAAGCAGTGCTGAATATAATCAAATTAGCTTTCCGAGCCATTATTTAACGCTGCCCTTTAAAACCGATAACGCCATTATTAATTCTACTTTTAAGCAATTGTCAGAGCAGCAACTCTCTAACTTTAAAAGCCAGCAGCGTATTGACGATAAAGTTAATCAGTTACTTACAGCTAAAACCACCTTGCAAAACTGCAACCTAATAGGCATAGCTGATGCGCTCAATTTAACACCTCGAACGCTACAACGACGCTTAAAACAACAAAACTTAACCTTTGCTCAGTTACTTGAAAAAGAACGTAAAAAACGTGCAGATGCATTAATAGCCAGCATGCCACTTGCTGATTTATCTAATATTTTAGGATTTAAAGATCAAAGCTCTTTTAATCGCGCATTTTTACGCTGGCATAAGTGCTCGCCATTAAAATTTACAAAAAGCGCTAAATCAAAGTAAGGTGCTAATGCTGTTTATTTACATTAAATAAACATAAAATGTATACCTTTTAAGCTGCACTCTTTACACTAGTGATAATATTATTTAAAAAGATTTGTTTATGTTAGTGCGTGTTGTATTTAGTGCCTGTGTATTTATGTTTTATAGCGCCATATGTAACGCAGACCCCGTCACATTTATAGCTGAAGACCTTCCTCCTTATCACTTTAAAAATCAGCAAGGTGAAGTAAGCGGCGCTTTAGTCGACATTGCCAAAGCAGTTGTGAAGCAAACAAACTTAACCGCTAATTTTGAAATAATGCCTATGGCCCGCGTTTTTAAGGAGCATAAAACAAATACCAACGCCATAATGTTGTCTTTGTTAAAAACCCCAGAGCGGATTAATAAATATACGTGGTTAGGGGAAGTGTATTTTGCAGATGCTTATTTAATTAGCTTAAAAAGCCATATAGATGAAGTTGTTCACTTAAATTTTGCTAAAGAGTATAAAGTAGCAACCATTCGTGGCTACCTGAGCGAAGCCTACTTAAAGCAAAAAGGCTTTACCGAAAATAACAACTTAATACTGGTCAGTTACTATAATCAACTTTGGCAAATGCTTTATAAAAACCGAATCGACTTTGTAGTAACTAATACACTTACACTTAATAACGAGCTAAAAAGCCTAGGACTCGATCCTAGCCTAATAACAAAACGAATTCATTTAAGCGATCTTCCCTCCTCACTTAATTTTGCAGCAAGTAATCAACTTAATCCTAAAACAGCTAAAGCACTCTCTGACGCATTAAGTAGTATTAAATAAAATGGTGAATACCATGCCATTTTAAACAAGTGGCAACTTTTATTACCAAACACGACTAACTTGCAGCACTAACCATAGTTAAAGCCCGACATTAGTTATTGGCAGTGGTTATTTAGTTATTTGCTAAACGCGGCAAAGCAAACTACAAAATTAAAAATCTCCTCCCCCCCAAAATAGACTACACCTTAGCGCCAAAATCTACGTTAAACATCACTAAATGAATAGCCAAGCACATATAAAATACATACCGCAAACACTTCCATAAAAGCCGTTAAAAAACACCTAAACCAAATTGGTATAACAAAAAATCATTTAAAAAATATTTAATTTTACTAATTGGTAAGTTTTAATTTTTAAATTGGTATGCTAGATTGAGATTAAGCGATGCCTGTACCGCACAATTTTTACTTCATCACACAGAGACAATAATGATAAAAAATACATCCACATTTAAACTTACGGCTTTAGCCGTTATCACCCCTTTACTTTTTACCGCTTGTTCAAGTACCCAAAGCACTAATCAGCAAAGCGATGCGCCGGTACCTGCAACAAAGTTTGATTTATCTCACTGGAAAATAAATGTACCAGTGGATTTAAACAACGACGGTAAAATTGATGAAATAGATGTAGAAGAAATTCAGACTTACGCACACCCTGATTTTTTCTACCTTGATGAAAAAGGCTACATGGTATTTACCTCCCCTAATAAAGCGCTTACAAGTGCTAACTCTACTAATACCCGTAGTGAACTTAGACAAATGATCCGTGGATCAAATACTAAAATTAAAACTAAACACTCTAAAAACAACTTTGCTTTAGCTGTTCACCCGCTATCTGACAGATTTGGTTCTGTTGGTGGAAAAATGGAAGCAACATTAAAAGTAGATCACGTTGCGCTACGTGCTACCGACCCTGATAAAAAAGCAGCTTACTCGGTTGTTATAGGGCAAATTCACGCAGGTAAAGATCAGGCACTTATTGATACCAAGCTTGGTTATGGCTGGGGCAATGAGCCACTTAAAATATATTACAAAAAATGGCCAGGACATAAAACAGGCTCAGTTTTTTGGAACTACGAACGTAACTTAGCTAAAACGAATCCTGATCGTACAGACATTACTTACCCAGTTTGGGGTAATACATGGGAAAACCCTAACGAGCCAGGCGGTGCAGGTATTGCACTAGGTGAAGAATTTAGCTACACGGTAAATGTGTATAAAAATGTTATGCACCTTACATTTAGCGCACAAGGCAAAGAAGACGTTAATTACTCTATTAACTTAGGTAATAACGTAGATGCTTATGGCAAAGTGGACGAAAAAGACCATCCACATGGCTACGCTGCAGATTGGCATTACTTTAAAGCCGGCGCTTATAACCAATGTAGTACTAAAAGCGCGAAAGGTATTTGGTACCCAGGTTGTTTAGGTACTGGCGATTGGTCTACAGATAAACAAAATGGCGATTACGCTCAAGTAAGCTTTAGTAAACTAGCGTTAAGCCCAGCGACACCGCCAACAAAATAACTAGGCTAGTACAGTCTCAGATAAGTAATTTTTTAGTGATGTAAACAGTGGCGTTGGTAGATTATTAATATCGTACCAGCGCCACTTTAAACATTTATTAGGCTCTTTAAGCTCAGGCTCTCCGCCTTCAAAATCAGCTTTTACATACAGCGTAATATAGTGTTTGTTCTCTGCTGTAAAAATATCATTGGTAAAATCAAGCTTAGTAATTTTACTTACCTTTAAACCTGTTTCTTCAAACACTTCTCGTATTGCACATTGCTCAACACTTTCACCAAACTCTAAATGTCCACCAGGTGTTGCCCATGTATTAGCACCATGCGCGCCAATGCGCTCACCTAGTAAAATTGTGTTTTGGTGCTTTATGATAACCGCCACACCAACTCTTACTACGTTACTCATATCGTATTTTCTCTTATTTTTACTGCCCGCCATGCTGAACCACACGCTTTGTGTTGTCAATTTGGTATTTTTAAAACCAGTGTGTTGATTAACTTTTAGCCGACCAAGGTCGAATAGCTTGCTTACTAAAAAAAGCCTACATTTTGTAAGGTCTCTCACACACAAATTTAGCTTTAGGAGCCTTACATGTCAGGCGAATATAAACAGCAATATAATGCCTTTAAACAAAACCCAGCCGAGTTTTGGCTCGAACAAAGTAAAAATATTCCATGGTATAAAACCCCCACAAAAGTATACACACAAGACGACGACGGGCTTTACCATTGGTTTAGTGACGGGCAATTAAACACCAGTGTTTTAGCGCTAGACCAGCACGTTATTGCCGGATTTGGCGAGCAAACTGCACTGATTTACGACTCTCCAGTCACTAATACAAAGCAAACTTATAGCTACTCACAACTACAACAAGAAGTTGCTAAATTTGCAGGCGTAATACAATCGTTAGGTGTTATAAAAGGCGACCGCGTTGTTATTTATATGCCAATGATCCCACAAGCTGTTATTGGTATGTTGGCGTGCGCGCGCCTTGGTGCTATTCATTCGGTGGTATTTGGTGGATTTGCTGCACACGAACTGGCTGTACGCATTGATGATGCCAAGCCCAAGCTTATACTTAGCGCCTCATGCGGTGTTGAAGTAAACAGCGTTATTGAATACAAACCACTCATTGATAACGCAATAGACTTAGCTGCGCATAAAGTAGAACACTGCGTTATTTATCAGCGTCCACAAGTAACCGCCACTCTTAAGCCTAAACGAGACATAGATTGGACTCAGGCAATGCAAACGGCTGCAAGCGCAGATCCGGTGCCGGTAAATGGAGATGACCCGCTTTATATTTTATATACCTCAGGCACGACAGGCACACCCAAAGGCGTAGTACGCGAAAATGGCGGTCACGCAGTGGCAATGCAATACAGCATGGCAACCGTTTATGGTATGAAGCCCGGCGACGTATTTTGGGCAGCGTCTGACATTGGCTGGGTAGTTGGGCACTCTTATATAGTTTACGCACCGCTAATGTATCGCTGCGCGACCGTATTATATGAAGGTAAACCCGTTAAAACGCCCGATGCTAGTGCATTTTGGCGCGTGGTAGAAGAATATAAAGTAAATGCATTATTTAGTGCCCCCACCGCATTTAGAGCAATTAAAAAAGAAGACCCAAATGCCGATGGTTTTAATCAATACGATACCTCAAGCTTAAAACGTTTATTTTTAGCTGGCGAGCGGTTAGATCCTCCCACTTACGAGTGGCTTAAAGAAAAAACCAAACTGCCAGTGCTCGATCATTGGTGGCAAACAGAAACCGGCTGGGCTATTGCTTGTAACCCTGTAGGGCTTGAGTACTTAGCAACAAAACCTGGCAGCTCTACCGTGCCAACTCCAGGTTTTGACGTGCGAATATTAGATATGGATGGCAATGAATGCAAAGCTAACGAGCAAGGCGCCGTGGTAATTAAACTGCCACTTCCACCGGGTTGCCTACCAACAATTTGGCAAGATACTCCGCGCTTTAAAGCAAGCTACCTAAATGAATACGAGGGGTATTATTTATCTGGCGATGGCGGTTATATTGATGAAGACGGCTACCTATTTATTATGGGCAGAACCGACGACGTTATAAATGTAGCAGGGCATAGGCTTTCTACCGGCGAAATGGAAGAGATAGTAGCCGCGCACCCTGCTGTTGCTGAATGCGCTGTTTTTGGTGTAAACGATCCCCTAAAAGGGCAACTCTCTATGGGAATGATCGTGCTTAAAAATGATTTTATGGGCTCAAGTATCGACGTGGAAGAAGCACTTGTTTTAAGTGTTCGTAATCAAATTGGCGCTATTGCGTGCCTTAAAAATATAGTTAGCGTAGATAGGCTGCCCAAAACACGCTCGGGTAAAATACTGCGTAAAAATTTACGTCAACTAGTTGATGGCGAAGAACTACAAATACCTTCAACCATAGATGATGCCAGTATCTTTGAAGAAATAAACCAACAACTAACACAAAGATAAACCCAACCAACCTATCTAAAGCCATTTTTATAATGGCTTTTTATTTCATCCTTATATTTGATCCTTTGACTTAAGTTTAGGTTTAGTTTTAGTTTTAATTTAACCAATAACTGAAATTTTTTACGGCTTAATGCTTTCTTCTTTTAATAGCGTTATTAATTTAATCAATTTTAAAAGGAATGGTGTATGCCCCGCTTGCTACAAAAACTATTAACTACAGCCCTATTATTTATAGGCTTTGCCACACAAGCCTATGAAATAGAAGACTTAGGGGACGGCTTACACCGCTTTATAGACGACAGACACCGCTCAGTATTTTTAATCACTTCTTAAGGTGCAATTGTTACCGACCCGCTTAATAAAAAAGCCGCCACCAGGTTAAACGAGCAAATTAAAACTCGCTTTAACGTACCGGTAAAATATGTAATTTATAGCCATAATCACAGCGATCATATTTACGGCGCCGAGGTATTTAAAAGCCCGCACACCACGTTTGTAGCGCATAAACTCGCTGCGCAAGATATTAAAAACACACAAATGAAAACAGTAACGCCCAGCCTTACTTTTGATGATGAGCTACTACTTACCCTTGGTGATTCCTCAGTAAAACTTAACTACCATGGTCCAAACGATGGTCGTGGTTCGGTTAGTATATTATTCGAAAAGCAAAAAACGTTATTTGTAGTTGATTGGATTGTTATTGGCAGAATGCCGTGGCAAAAGCTGTGGAGTTACGATATTCAAGGCATGATTAACTCAACCCAAGCGCAACTCAAATATAACTTTGATACCTTTGTAGGCGGACATGCCGATATTGGCAGCAAGGCTGATGTAGCGCGCTATTTAAGTTATTTAGAGCTTTTATACAGCCAAGTAACAGCAGGCGTTTTAGCCGGTAATACGCTTGATGAAATTAAACAAAATGTAAAATTAGACCAATTTAGTGACTTTAAACAGTTTGATGCATGGTTACCGCTTAACATAGAAGGCGTGTACGAGCGTTTAATGGAAGAGTCTGGTATGGGTTGGCGCAGCGATTTATAAGCTTTAGTCTAATAATTATTGGTATTGCCGTATTTAACGCAATACCAATGTATTCATTAATTAGTTAAATAAAGTTATTACTGATCAAACCTTTTTAATCTACCTCAATTACTTTAAGCAGTAACCTACATACAAACCGAGTAAGTAATACTCCAATTGCATCTAGTTCATTTACACAAACCCACGCTTTGGGAATAAACATACTTTATAGGCTGGATATATTTAGGTATTTTAAAAACGTCTTAGGTTTACCAAGCATTCATAGGGATTTTTAAAGGTACTTGGCTACCATCTTCATTCTCTAAAAGTAATTGTAAAATCTCTCCAGACTCCTTGCGCATTAATTCTTTTGCTTCACTGGCAGGGCAGCCTGGAATTTTACAGCCTTCTATAGAAATGATTTCCTGTCCTGCAACAATCCCTGCTTTTTCAGCGGGTGAATTAGGCTCTACTTTTTCAATAATAAATGATGTTACCGTCGGGCTAAAAAAACCATCAGCGCCAACGTTCCCCACAACTCCAAGTTTAACCTTCTCTGCAGCCAAGGCATTGAAAGAAGTAATTGAGATTAAAATAATTATGAATTTGAACATATGAATTAACACTCCATGTAAGTCTATCGTTAATATTCTTTACTATTCATAGTTTTAACAAATTACTTAACACATTACTATCACTAAGTTTTTATATTCTCAGCGTTAAATTAAATATTTTTGAATGTAACAACCTAAGTATAAAAAAGTCTATTAACTAAAATCGACCACCACTTCATAACGCCCAGGCATGTCGTTTACTTCGTATACCCAACCGTGTCGTTTTATTATTTTTTCGCTTAACTCTAATCCTAAACCGTAGCCAATATTAGCGGGCTTGCTTGTGTTATTAGTCGCGTGTGGTGTATCAGTTTTTGCGCTGCTATTTACTATAATCACACGGCTGCCCTGCTGAGTAATTTTCACTTGCCCTTGTTGCGTATGCTGATACGCATTACGTATTAAGTTAGTAAGCACAATGTGGCATGCGGTGGCTTCGGTATTAATAGTTGTACTTTGGTTATCGGTATTTATAAGTACATCAACTTGTTTTGAATTGAGTAAATAATCAAGTTCGTTACTCAAGGTAGTTATTATTTCGGCTAGGTTTACAGGCTCTGTTGCACTTTGCTGGTCGTCATTTCGGCTAAGCCACAATAACGTCTCGGTTAAATCGCTCATGGTTAGACCGGCGCGCTCTATTCGCTGCAATGTAAGGTGTTGTTTATCGCTTAAAGGCGCTTTTTCGCTTAAACGGTTAAGTAACTCAACGTTGCTGCGAATAACCGAAATTGGCGTACGTAACTCGTGGCTCGCATAACTTAAAAAGCGCTGTTCTCGTTCAAGGCTGTCGTGAGCAGAAAGCAAGCTACTGCGAATTAGCGTTGCCAAGGTATTTAGTTCGTTATAGGTAAAATCGGGTGGCGTGTTTTGTAAGTTCTTTTGATTTAACGACTTAGCCCAACCACGTAGCGATTCAACTGGCTTGGCTATTTTTTTCATTACCATAAACAAAAAGAAGGTAAATAAAGCAATTGCTGTAACCCCCGTTAATGCTATCCATACCAACTTTTTTATAGGTTTATCGGGGGAGGCTTGTTTTTTAAGGCGCTCTTTTTCAAGCATAATGCGTGATACGTAGCGGGGCTCCCCTGCAGGGTTTTGGAAATACGCTACAAAATACAGGTCTTCGGGCATTGAAAAAAACGATGATTTTACTTTACTTTTTTGCAGCACGCCTATATCAGTAGGCTTTGTAAAGCGTTGCTGTATTTCGTTTGGCATGTCTTCCCAGCGACTCGCTATTTTAAAGCCAATCATTTCTGTAGGTTGCCCGTTTTTAACCTCAGTAGATTGCGAAAGCGCATGCATTACGCCATTTAACCCTCGGTCTAAGCCATCAATAAAATAATTAACACTTAAAAACGAAAAACCAATTGCCATTAATGAACTTAAAAGCACCATGGTGGCAAAAAAATACAACCTCAGGCTGGGTCTAATTTTCATGCTTGTGTCCCATTTTTTAATTTTAGCGCAAACCCTACACTGGGTATTGTTTCTAGTATGGCTTGGCAATGCGCCTGCTCTAGCTGTTTACGCAAATGATGAATATGCACTTTTAAGCTATTGCTGCCTGGCTGATCGTCTCCCCAAATTGCTTGCATAATTACCTGTCGGGTTACCGGTTTTTGCTGCTCTCGTACAAGCACTTCTAATAACTTAAAAGTGATGGGTGATAACTTTAAACTGTGCTCTTCCACTGTTGCTGTATGCGCGGTTAAATTAAGTGTTAAATTAGCAAATGTAAGTCGCTTAACCTCTCCACTTTTACGCTTTGCTAATACTTGAACCCGCGCTACTAGCTCTTTCATCGCAAATGGTTTTACTAAATAGTCGTCACTACCGGCTGCAAACCCCTCAAGCTTATTGTCGAGGCTATCGCGCGCTGTCAGCATTAATACTGGTATATCAATGCCTTGCTCACGCAATGATTTACACATGGTTAAACCGTCGATTTTGGGCATGTTTACATCTAATATAATCATTTGATATTGATTACGTTCTATTAAATTTAAACCCATTACGCCATTGCTTGCATGGTCACACTCTATTGACTCAATTTCGAGATAATCAACAATGGTGGTTGCCAAATCTATGTCGTCTTCAACCAGTAGTACGTTTATCATTTAGAGGCTACTTCCTGCGTTTTATTTTTAGCACCTAGCGATATTAGCACAGCATCAATACCGCGTTTAGCATCGGTTTGAATCATCAATAATGCAGGTATAAGTATTAAGGTAATAACCGTGGCAAACAAAATACCGTAGCCAAGTGATGCCGCAGCAGGAATTAAAAACTGTGCCTGCATTGAGGTTTCGCTAAGTAGCGGCACTAAGCCTGCGTACGTCGTAATTGAGGTAAGTAATACCGCACGTAATCGGCTCGTACACGACTCAACTATGGCATCGTGCGTGCTCATGCTCTCTTCTTTTACTAGTTCGTTAAAGCGTGAAACAAGTAATAAGCTGTCGTTTACAACTACCCCACTGAGCGCCAAAATACCATTTAACGACAATATACTAATGGTTAAGTCGTTCCACCAATGTCCTAAAATAGCGCCCACAATGCCAAACGGAATTGCTACCATAATCAACATAGGTTGAATGTACGATTTAAGCGGAATAGCCAGCAACACGTAAATAACTAATAAAGCCGCTACAAACATAGTGCTCATTGAGCTGGTGGTTTCGCTTTGTTGCTCTGCCTCTCCTGCAAAATACACACTTAAGTTAGGAAATTGCTGTGTTAACTCTGGAATTAAGTCGCGCTTTAAGTTAGCAACTAACTCGTTTGGAGCAATCACGTTTTTATCTACTTGGGCGCTTAAATAAATTGCACGAAGTCCATCAATGCGGGTTATTTCATCTTGCTGATATTCACTGCTTACTGTGGCTACGTTAACTAAAGGGACAACGGTGCCATCAGGCAGGCGAATACGCGACTGCATTATATCGGCAGGTGTTTTACGAGCATCTTCTGGGTAGCGTACACGTACTTTAACTTCGTCTTTATTACGTTGGTAGCGCTGTACAACTGCACCACCAAAGGCTTGCAGTACTTGCTTTGATAAACTGGCTGTATCCATGCCAAGCGCGCGCCCTTGTGCATTTAGGGTAAATTTAAGCTGTGGCTGACCTGGGTTTAAGTTGTCGTCTATTCCGTTAACGCCTGCGGTATTTTGTAAGCGCTCCTTAAATAGTGCACCCGCCGCCATTACGGTTTCGTCGTCCCACGCTTTAAGTTCAACTTTAAAGTTATCGACCATTTTACGCATGGCTAATATTTGTAATTTTTTACTGCCCTCAAGGCTACCTGCTACGCGCTGCCATTCTTGAGCAAATTCGCTTGCTGTAAAAGCGCCTTCGTTTAATAGCTCAACGCTTACTTCACCGCTGGTGTCGCTGCTACTAATGACTTGTAGGCTGGTTATTTCGCTTTTGTCAGAGCTCAACTTAGTCATTAAGTTTTGCTCAGCTTGTAATGCACTTTGCTCAAGCGTTAGTAAATTTGTATTTGTTTGCCCATAAGCGGCGTCGTTTTGCATAACCAAATCGGCTGTTACGGTATCGCCTGCAATACTTGGGAAAAAACCAACTTTAACTGTGCCTGTCATCGGCATGCCAATAACTAATATAAAAAAGGCGATAAACGCAGCCACTACGGCGTATCTAAAGCGCAGTGAAAATTCAATAACCTTGCAGTAAATGTTTTTACTAAACCAGTTTAAGCCGCTATCGGCGCCATGTTGTATTTTTGACCACAGACCTCCTAAGCCTTTTTTAACTTGGCGTTTAGTACTTATGTGGGCTAAATGCGAGGGTAAAATAAGTTTTGATTCAACAACTGAAAGCAGTAAACAAATAGTCACTACAGTGGCAAATTGAGAGTAAATTTTACCTAAGTTACCTGACACATTCGAAAGCGCCACAAACGCAGCCACCGTGGTTAACACCCCAAATATTGTTGGCACAGCAACCTTCATGGTGCCTAAAACTGTATTATTTAATGTATCGCCATGCTTTTTACGTGTGGTGTAAATACTCTCGCCTACAACAACGGCATCGTCTACCACTATGCCCAGCGCCATAATAAAGCCAAAGGTGGTCATTTCGTTTATGGTCAGTGCGGTGTAGCCATCGGTCATAAAATAAAGCGTGCCAAAAAATACAAACGGCAAGCCACCAGCCACCCACAGTGCTACACGTACATTTAAAAATATGGCAAGTATTACAAACACCATAATAATACCGGTCACCGCATTTTTAGTAAGTAGCGATAAACGCTCGGTGATCATGGTGCTTTTGTCGTGCCAGCTTTCAAGCTCTACATTTTGGGGTAATAAACCGCTTTCGTGCCATTTATCTATTACGCTATTAGCTTGTTCAACAATGGTAGTTATATCGCTGTTATCGCCCATTAAAATTTCAACGCCTACGGCATTTTGTTGGTTATAACGGCTTAATGAGTTGCTATCTTCGGCAAATGAGTCGGTAACGGTTGCTACATCGCCTAACTTAATTTGTGTGCCTGATGCGGTTCTTAACAATACAATATTGGCAAAGTCGCGCTGCCAGTAAGCTTGGTCGGCGGCTTTTAAGCGTATAATTTTACTGCTATCGCGCAAACTAGTCGAAAGCGGGCTTGATGACTCATTGTTAATGACCTCACTTACATCACTAATAGTTAAGCCATACGCTTGTAATTTACCTTCGTCGATTTCTATGGACATCATCGGGTCGAGCACACCCGATTGCTCTACGTCGCTAATGCCTGATTGCGCTAATAAATCGGCTTTAAGTTTTTCACCCAGGTTTTGTAATGTATGGCGATCTGCATCCCCAAAAAGTTGCAGCGTTAATGCATGATCTTGCCTACGGGCTTTATCAATAACAGGTTGCTCAGCATCTGCCGGAAAGTTATTAATAGCGTCAACTTGGTTTTTAACGTCAACAAGTAACTCATCGAGTGAGTAATCAGTACTTTTTTCAATGCTTACATGGCTGCCGCTAGCATCGGATGTAGAGGTAATACGTTTAATACCCGATACGGTTTCGAGCGCTTCTTCTATTTTTAACGCTATTCCTTCTTCGGCTTGCAATGCATCGCCACTGTCGTAAACCACCGATACCGAAATAGTATCTGGCTCTAAACTCGGAAAAGCCTCTTTACGTAAAGTCGTAAGCGACATAATACCCATTACAATCACACTAACTAACAATAAGTTAGCGGCAACAGAGTTATTTGCAAACCAATTAATAATACCGTGCAGCGGGTTATTATTACTGGGTATTTGAGGTGGTTGATGAGGGCTCATTATTATATCTCCTCAACTATTGGATTTACTTTCATGTCGTTTAAGTAACTAACAAGTGGGCGCGCCACCACTTTTAGATTTTTAGCACCATCTACTGGCGTAATATATACGTAATTCCCACGCTCAAATACTTTATTAGCGTGTGTGCTTACTAAGCTATTTTGATCATTTACGTACCAAATTAAGCCATCTTGAGATACCGCCGAAGCAGGCAGTTTTATTACGTTAGTTAACTGCTTACCGGCAATTTCTACCGCTAAAAATGTGCCTGGTAACAATGGTGTTGCTTGCTCAAAAGGTTTATCTAGCGCAACCACTACACTGCGCTGGCGAGAGCTTTCGTCTAGGTGTTGTTCAAAACGCTCAATGTAGCCGTTCCATTTAGTATTAGTGGTTACATCAGTTAAAATAACCTCGCCTGATTTATTATTTGCTAGGTTTTGCCACTGACTTAATGAAAGCGGTACCGTTATTTCTACTTTGTCAGTGCTGTTTAGCGTGGCAAGCGTATCGCCAATACTCACATAAGTACCTAAATCTATATCGCGCGATAAAATAACAGCGTCAAATGGTGCACTTAACTGGGTGTTATTTACATCACGCTGTGCGGTTTTAAGTGCATATTGTGCTTTATCGAGCGTAGCTTGCGCGGCTTCTAACTGCAGCGTTCTAAATACAAGCGGCGAGCTTGGCGCTTGCGTAACGCCTGAGCGATCCCATTCACGTTTTGCTTGATTACCTAAATCTTGTTCTTCTTGCAGTGCTAGTTTTGCATCAGCCAATGTTGCTTTTGCGCTAGCTAGAGCTTGTAAGTATTCGGTGTCATCAATTTGTGCAAACACCTGCCCTTTAGTTATTAAGTTACCGGTCGAAAATTGCTCGCTCATACTGGTTACTTCGCCTTTAACTTGTGCTTTTAAGCTAAATGACCAATGCGCTTTAGCTTCACCGTGGCCGCTAACATAAGCCTGATAAGTGCTCGGAGCTGCATTAATTACCGATACATTTGGGGCAATAGCTTTAATAGCGGCTGGTTGTGGACTATTTGCTTTTTCAACCATTTTTTGACCGTTATACATAATAGCAAGCCCTATACAAACAATAGCAACAAGCGTTACAACAACCGGTGTTGGCGAAATTTTCATGACGATACTCCAAGGCCCAAAGCGAGGCCTAAATCTATGCGGTTAGTTAAAAGGGTGTAGTTTATTTGGCTAAGCTGGGCTTGCAGGTCGTATACTTTTTGTTGCACTGTTAGCAAATCTAAAATATCAACCAAACCTTGTTGATACTTACTTTGATAGTTACTAAAGCTGCGTTTAGCGCTAGCAAGTGCATTGCTAATTTGCAGTTGCTGCTCGGTTAATGATTGCTCCTGCCCGAGTGCATTTTCAACTTCGTTTACAGCACTTAGCAGCGTATCTTGGTACTGCCAAAACGCTTGCTCGGCATTTAATTTTGCAATATCAACTTGCGCACGCAGTGCTCCACCTTCAAATAAAGGGGCACTTAAACTGCCTAATAAACTCCACACTGGGCTGGTTAATAATGATTGGCTTGGCGTGCTTGCAAAATCACTCAGTGATGCCGAAAGCGAAATACTCGGTAGTAGCTCTTTGTACGATACATCAACCAAGTAATGCTTTGCCTGAATGTTGTAATAGGCACTTTGTAAGTCAGGTCGGCGCGCTAAATCTTGCTCTGGTAATGTACTTAATGGCTCAATAACGCTTGGTAGTGTTAATGTATTTGGCAGGTTTTGAAGTTTATCAGTGCCTACAATTAGCATTAAAGCACGCTTTGCTTTTGCTATTTGTTCTTGGTAATCGGCAATGGTTGCGCGAGTAGATGCCGTGCTAGTACGGGCGGTATCAAGCGCTTCTAAATCACCTAATCCATATTGGTAGCGCTCTACAATACTTTGCTCATTATTTTGTAAAACAACTAAACGTTGTTGCTCTATATCGAGCAAATTTTGCTGCAAAATAATGTTTAAATACGTGCGTATCACGCTGGCTACTAAGGTGTCTTTAGCGCCTTGATAAGTAGCTTGATTACTGGCAATAGTCATATCTTGCGCGGCTACATTGTCAGCAATTTTTTGCCATATATCAGCTTCCCAACTTATACCTACTGATGAGCTATATTGCGTGCCTTCGGTTTCACTGCGCTGCGCGTCAAATCCCGCATCTACACTAAACCACTGACTTGCAGCGGTTACATCACGCTGCGCATAAGCTAGTTTTAATGCAACATGCACTTGATTAAACGATGGATTATTAGTAACAGCTTGCTCAATAAGCGAATCAAGCCCTTCTATATTCACCAAATCGGTAATGTAATTTACGTGCTGTGCGTTACTTTGCGTGTACTGCCAGTTTGTATGTTGCTTTAGCGGCTGCTCAGTACTATTACCTTGATAGCTTGGCTGACTACTACATGCAGCAAGTGTACAACTAAGTGCAAGTAAAAAACCAGTTGAGTGCTTTTTAAAATAAACCATTTAACTATGCCTAATTCGTACTATTACACATAGCTTATTAGGTCGAGGGTTAAGAAGGGGTTAAAAGGAGTTAACTTACTTTAGACAAATTAGTATTTGCCTCGCTTAGCCAAATTACGTAGCCTTTGGCAAAAATACTCATTCAAAACCCACATGCAAAAATTAATTTTTACTCTTTTTTTAATATTCCCAGCTTTATTACAGGCTAAAGTCACTTTAAGCGATAAAACGCTTATTTATAGTGGTCAAATCAACAAACAAAATAACAATACAGCAGCTGAGCTGTTAAAAAACAATCCCACAATTAATACCTTTACTATTACCAGCGGCGGCGGAAACATAGCTTTAGGAATGGATTTAGCCGAGCTAATTTTGGCGCATAAATTAACCGTAAATATAAAGCAGTTTTGTTTTTCATCGTGTGCTAATTATGTGTTGCTTGCTGGGCACCCTACTACAATAGAACCTAATGCAATTATCGGTTGGCATGGAGATGCAGCCTCAGCAAAATGGTTAGACAGTGATATTGATGCCATGGTAAAGCATTTAGAAGAGCCGCAAAAAAGCCAAAAGTGGGAAGAATTACGTGCTCATTACGATGAGGTAATTAATAAAGCAAGCCTGCGCGAAAAAGCCCTATACAAAAAATTAAACGTAAATCATGATTTACTCACTGTAGGGTTAAAACCCAATTTACGCAGCGCAGCTATAAAGCAACGTGCCCGTGGCTGGACGTATTCACCTAAAGTGCTTAACTATTTTGGAATTAGCAATATTAGCTATAATAATTGGCAACCTCGCTCAGCTAAAAACTTCCCCCTTCTTATTATTAACGATCTTAAATAATTAATTGGTTCCCCTCCATTTAGTAACACTCTCTTATTTGCAATATAAACCCTGTTAAGCGCAGGGTTTTGCTTTTTAGGGACATTTTGAACCTCAATTGAATACTCACTATTTATAATACAAATACAGATTAAACTTTTAAATCTAATTGATATCAGTTATCATTCGCAACATCATTAACTTTTTATATTAACAATAATGAACAAGCTAATTAAGTTTACCCCAATATTATGCGCCCTTGCTTTAGCTGGCTGTGGTGGTGGCTCTGGCAACACAGCCCCGCAGTTTGCACAACCTAATTTAAGCTTTACTGTAAACGAAGACACTCCATTTACTGCTCAAGTAACAGCCACCGACGACGATACCCTTAGCTACACACTTGCTAATGCACCAAGTAACGGCACTATAGCAGTAGAAGCAAATGGTCAATTTACGTATACGCCTTTTAGTAATTATTATGGCGAAGATACCGCGACCATTAGCGCAAGCGATGGCAACTTAACAGCAAATGTTGTGGTACGTTTTAGCGTAGAAAATGTTAATGATGCACCACAGTTACTAACCACTAACGTGTTTGTTACCTCTTCAACCACCACACAAGGGATTATTACTACGCAAGATTTAGATGGTGACACCGTAACTATTAGCTTAATTACACCACCTAGTAATGGCGTAATGAGCATAAATAGCACCACGGGTGAATTTACCTATGAGGCACAAACTCTAAGCAGCATTGATGAGCAATTTGAAATTAGTTACACAGATGGCCTAATTAGCGAGCCATTAACTGCAATTATTTCGTTAAGCCCTTCTTATGTAACTAACGAAGACAAACTTAATTATTACTACAGTTCTAGACTATCTCATCTAAAACAAGCTGATGAACTAAGCGCAAATATTGCTGACGAACTGTCTCGTTACGATATATACGCAACCCAAGCTGCGGCCTATGCGCGTGCAGGATTTTTAGATACTGCTAACGACTATTTAGCACTTATAAACGAGCAAACGGCGCGTTCTTCGGCACTAAAAGATGTGGCGCAAGCACTTGATGAAATAGGCCAAACAGAGCAAGCAAACGATTACCGCGTCCAAGCGGTAGCGGCCTACAACCAATACTTAGCTGATAAAGGTTTCGATAACATTGCCTCATCAGACGCATCAGCACTTTACTCTTTAGTAAAAAGCTACCTAGACGCCGATCAAGTCTCGCAAGCAAGTAATTTGTTGAATACAATTTCGTTATACGCTGAGCAAGTACGCGAAGACGAATACACATCAAGCTATGGCTACTTTTTAAATAGCGTACGCTTATCAATAGATGATGCCCTACAAAGCTATGTACAAAGCCTAGATGAAAGCGATTTAACTCAAGCCAAATTACTTGCCAATAACTACGCGCAACTTGCGGTAAAAACGGGTTACAGACTTGTACGTAGCGGCGAATACGAAGGCCAACCATACGAGCAATACAAAACGTTGCACGGGGCTTGGGCTGCGCAATACCTTTATAGAGCTGGCGAATTTGAAGCAGCAAAAGATTACACTAACCAAGTCCTTGCTATGTATGGCTCTACCGGTTTTGATAGTAACTACACCTACTCAGCGTCGCCATACAGCGCCGCTACATTAGATAACTACACTTACCCTATTCAATTTTTAGCGGGCTTAATTGAAGGCTTATACCAAAGCGACGAAAACCCAGCAATAACGCTGTCAGACAGCGAAACCGATATAAACAACGCTCAAGAGCAAGTATATGGCTTTAATATAGCTAACCGCCTACTTGCCGGTGAAGATATAACAAGTGCCGCAGCACAAGCTCGCAGCTTTTTTACTGAAAATGGCGATTATAACGAATTCTTTAGAGCACTTACCGAACTTGATAACGTCCCAGGCACAGGCCTAATTTTAAGTGAGGCCGGCAGAAACGACTTAGCACAGCAAGTATTTACCTATGCGGGCGACTTTTTAGCCTCTGATGAATACATTAGCAAAGAGTCATCAACCACGTTTTTAACGGGTTTTAAAGGCTGTAAGTCATTAGTAAGCTTAACAGCGCGAGTTGGTGGTGATACAGCAAGTGCGGCTAATAAATGTTTAACCATACTTAATACGCTTAATGATGGCGACATACGCACGCTAAGTAATAGCTCATCAATTACGGCGCATAATCAAGTAATAGTATCGCTAATTGAAGGCGGCTTAGCGGAGCAAGTAGCCGGTGTACACAATCAACTACTTAGTTATATTGCACTAGATGAAGATACCGAAGACAGATTTGAAGCCCGCCTAGAAACCTTAGGTTACTTAGTTAATGCAAACCAAACATCGCTTGCAAGCACCACTTTAAATGATGCAATTACAGAAATAACACCTGCGTTAAATGAGTTAACAAGCGATCAGCTAGAAACTATTTTAGCCGCTGTTAAAGCCGAAGTAATTGGTTTAGAAGAAGCTCAAACAGGTGAATTTTTACGTTATTCTATGCTTTCAAGTATGGGTTCAAACGCAGCGAACATTAGCGACTTTTCAGCAAATTATAGTAATGCAAAAACACAAGCTAGCACGCTTTTAAATACGCTTGAGCCTCTTATTTTGGGCTTTGCCGATACAATTATTGCCGACAACATGGCAGACTTAGTTAACAGCTTTACGTTAATTAACGATATTACTAAATCACAAAGCCTAATAACTAATGGCGTTAATGGCGAGGCTGATCAGCTTGAGCTTTACATAGGCATGACCAACTTAGTTGCCTCACGCGATGACTTTAGAGGCATAGCTATTGCGAGCGTAGACACCGACCACGACGGCTTACCTAACTTCTTTTTACCTAATAGCAGCGATGAAGACATAGCCTTAGCAGGATTAATTGCCGACCAAGATGCCGATAACGATGGCGTCATTGATAGCGAAGACACTACCCCACTAGGTATTTAAATAAGAGCCGTAATATATGCAGACACCGACTACCCTCGCGTGTCTGCTTTTGCTTTCTCAGGGTGTATACGCCGCAGAGCAGCAACAGCAGACCGAACCAAAGCCACAGCCATGTAACGAACTTAAAGATGAGCAAAAAGAGCGCTGTGAAGCACTTGAGCATATTGAAGTAAAAGGCCAGTACATAGGCATAGAAGTACCCGAAGTTATTGGGCGTTCTTATTTAAACCGTGATTTTATAAACGCCACACCTAAAGGCAATGGCGATATAAATGAGCTAATTGCATTGCTCCCTGGCGTGCAGCTAAGTAACGAAGCGTACTCTATTGGTAGCTTAGCTGAGATCAGCGCGCCAGAAATATCAATCTCAGGGGCGCAGCCTTGGCAAACAGGGTTTTCGTTAGATGGGTTAAATTACAATAACCGCATAGACCCAGCAAGCAGCAGCCGATTAAGCTCTTCATCAGACGATGTGTCGGGTGGCGTACAAAGTATGAACGTGAACTCCGATATAGTTGAATCAATCACAGTTTACGACCATAACATACCGGCTGAATTTGGTGGTTTTTCGGGTGGTATTGTTGATAGTAAAACCAAAAGCGTATTTGCAAACAACAGCTTTAGTTTTGGCGTGCGGGGGAATCAAAGTAGCTGGGGGAGTTATCATTTTATTGAGGCTGATCAAGACAGTTCACAGCAAAATGTTGACCAAAGTACTCTTGAAGAGCCTAAATACGAAAAAATTAGCTATAACCTGCGTGCTAATAAACAAATTAATGAGCGCCATGGATTAATGATGAGCGTTAATTACTTAGCCAGCGACATCAGCGATTTATCGCTAGGGGAAGTAAAAACCCAAAGCAGAACAAACATAAATGCGATTGTGAAGTATGGCTACCGAAATGGCTGGGTAGATGCACTAGATTTAACACTAATGTACTCCCCCTACGAAGTTGATAACTTTATAACGGATGCCAAAGACAGTAACTTTCATTTAAAAGGCGGTGCTATTGGCGCCGTTGCGGCATTAACTGAGCATTTTGACTTTGCATCGTGGCACAGTAATCTTAATTTTAGTATGAGTGACAGCAGCCGAGAAGGCCCAGCTCACTTTTATAGCTGGCTACAAGCCAAAGGGAAAGATTGGGGGCAATATGCCGACCAAGGCGATGCGCAAACTCGTTACTCTCGCCAAGGGGGATATGGCGCCCTAGATAATACCCAATACACCACCAGCTGGAAAAACACCCTTGATTTTAAAACGCTGGAGTTTGCAGGCACTGAGCACCGCATTAAAGCCGGTATTGAACTTATTCGCCAAGAAGTAGAACGCGAACGCATACAAAATAGCTACAGCTACGACTCCCCTATTATATGGTCTAGCGCGAGTACGCCACTTAATTGCAGCGGTTACACACTTGATTGCCAAGCACTTCACACCACTATTTCTATTGATGAGTTAGCAGCACAACTTGGTGGCGAAATTGATTTTAATAATCAATCGCACATTACTGCCTATACAAATAATGTAACAGCTACAGCGCAGTATTTTAATGGCCGTTTAGTCACCCCTGCCGAATACATTAACGTAACACTTAATCGTGCCTCGTTTTATGTAACCGATAGCATCACATTAGGGCAGCTAAACCTAAACTTAGGTATGCGCTACGAATATGATGACTTTTTAGCAAATCATAATATCGCGCCACGTATATCGCTGGGTTACGACGTATTTAACGACAACCGCACTATTATTAGTGCAGGCGTTAACCGCTATTACGACTCTGCCATTATTGGTTATAAAGTCAAAGAACAGCAGCGTTTTTCATATCGAGAATACCGCCCAATTGAAAACGGTTACCTGCAAGGGTGGCTACCTTCTAACTATACTGGCGCGTTTAAGTACCGCTTTGATGATGTAAACACCCCGTACGATGACGAACTCGCATTAGGTATTGCACATTCATTTGAAAAAGCAGGTAATGTATCGCTTAAATATGTAAAACGTAAAAAGCATCAGCAATTTTCTCAGGTTACCGATGAAGAAGCAGGTAGCGATGGCTATAAATATATTCGTATGACCAACGAAGGTGATGGTAGCTCAGAGCGCTATTCTATTTCGTGGAGCGCGCAGTTTGGTAGCCATTCATTATGGGCTAACGCCTCATACGCTGAAAACAAAGTCTCTAACGACGACTACAATGCCACTGCTGAAAATACCCCCCTTGACGAACTCGTTTACTACGTAAATGCAAGTGGCAGCGGCGAGCTTGTAACGCTTGGACAACTTGATCAAATTCGTACAAACTTTGGCACTCCGATTACCGGTGCGCTAGGTTGGAATGTTGATTGGAGCAATTCATTAAGCACAGGGCTTAACGTAACCTTCAGTGATAGCTACACCAGCGCAGTGAGTACCGGCGCAAGCGAAAGCATAGGCCTTGAACAGAGCTGTGCAAATTGTCCTGCAGAATCAACACTTGTTGATGTATACGAAGAACAAGAAATTCGTGCCAGAACCATGTTAGGCCTTAGCCTGCGCTATAGCCACAACCTAACAAAAACCCAGTCAGTTGAAATAAGAGCAGATATTTCTAACTTGTTGAATGCACGTACTTACACAGTAAACGAAGGCGCATCTGGTATTGAGCCTGGGCGTATGTTCTGGCTAGGAGTTAGCTATAACTATGATTAGGTTATTAAGCATTTTTTTTCTGTGCTCATTTAGCTTAAACGCCACACCAACAAGTAGCCACGATTTACGCTCACTGTATAGCAAAGGCCAAGCACACTGGCCTGCTATTCAAACCAGTGATGGCAGAAGCGTTGAGCCCATGTCGCTTTTGCCTGTAGCCTCGCCAAAACCTGAGCATGTTGCTTTAGGTGACAAGCTCTTTCATGATGTGCAGCTCTCGCGTAATAATACCGTTAGCTGCGCAACCTGCCATGAGCGCGACAAAGGCTTTCATGATGGCCGC
Source organism: Pseudoalteromonas sp. APC 3691 (assembly GCF_030408135.1). Lineage (NCBI taxonomy): Bacteria > Pseudomonadati > Pseudomonadota > Gammaproteobacteria > Alteromonadales > Pseudoalteromonadaceae > Pseudoalteromonas > Pseudoalteromonas sp. APC 3691. Next base: position 44,204 of record NZ_JASDCB010000011.1, read on the forward strand.
ACAACCGCAGTGGGTATTGATGGGAAAATAGGCACACGCAATACCCCTGCAATTTTTGGTATAGATCAGTGGCAAAGTTTTTTTTGGGATGGTCGCGCTAAAACAGCTGAGCAACAAGCACTTATGCCCATTAGCAACCCAATTGAAATGGACTTAGATCCACAAAAAGCTTTAATGCGGGTCAATAAAGATAAAAGCTATACGGCATTTAATAAAAGTGCTTTTAATTCAAATACGCTCTCTATGGCACAAATGGCAGAAGCCCTCGTAGCTTTTGAGCGAACACTCATTGCACCTAATACTCGCTTTAAATCATTTATTAATGAGGTTCAGAGTAATCCAAAAAAAGCGCTTAGACGTTTATCCGATAATGAATTAAACGGATTACATTTATTTAGAACCAAAGCAAAATGTATGACTTGCCACAATGGCGCACTATTAAGTGACAACCAATTTCATGGCACTGGCCTTCATTATTACGGCCGTAGTTTTGAAGATAAAGGGCGGTTTAATTTTACAAATAATCCAAGTGATATAGGGTTATTTAGAACCCCTTCTCTACTTGGTTTAACTGAAACATTTCCTTGGATGCACAATGGGCTTTTTGATGACCTACTAGGCATAGTAAACATGTACAACCATGGTGGAGCAAGACCTAAGCCTAGGAAAAGCCAATTAAACGATCCACACTTTCCTAAAACGACGAAACTGTTAAAACCATTAAAACTCACCAAGCAGGAGCGTTTAGATCTTGTTGCATTTTTACGGATTTTATAAGTTTTGTAATTGCTCTATCAACCATTTATGAATAGGGCTGTTATTAGTACGCGGATGCCATGCGGCTATTACTTTAAATGTAGGGGGCAGAGCTTCTATTTTTAGCTGTTTAACTTTGCTGTTTGGTAATAATCTTGATGGGTAAAACGCGAGCATATCGGTTGTATGTAAAATGTCGGGCACCGCAGAAAAACTTGGTACCGACATTACAATATTACGTTTTAGCCCTTGGCTTTCAAACCACTGATCGTGCGATCCGCGCAAATTTGCACGAGATGGCGATACCACTAGCTGTGGATGCTTTGCAAATTGCGCCAAACTCAAAGGTTCAGTGTAAGTCGTGTTACCTATACCGGTAATACACAAATGTTGTTCTTCAAACAAAGTGATATAAGAAAGGTTGTCGGGTATAAATTCTGGAAAGCTTATCAGCAAATCAAGCTCGCCTGCCGTTATAAGTTGATTAACGTTATCTGATGCAAAGTCGCGCACAATCAACTTTAAACCTGGCGCTTCGCGGCGGGTAATATTAAATAATTGTGGCAATAAGGCCTGCGTGGCGTAGTCGGTTGCGCTTATGGTAAACACACCTTTATAAGTTTGCGGGCTAAACTGCTCGGGCTCTAGTAACGACTCTAATTGCTTTAAAATATGATTAACAGGCGCCTTGAGTCCTTGCGCTTTAGGAGTAGCAACCATGTTATTGCCTTGGCGTATAAACAAGCGATCGTCAAATAAATCTCGTAGCTTTCGTAGTTGCTCACTAATGGCTTGTTGCGTTAACCCCATTTTTTTGGCTACTTGCGAAAGATTTTGCAGTTCTAATAAGCTACTGAGTACTCTTAACTGTTTTATATCGAGCCGACTAATACCATTCATAATTGTATGCTGCACAAAAAAGTGTTGTTTCAAATTGTATCCTTAAATCTCTATGCTGCCAATGTTGCTTAACCACTATTTAAGCCTTTGTTTGCTTTATAAGAGAATTTAAAATGAAATCAGAATTAGTTAATACCGCCCCTTTATTCTCATCAATTGAGCTTGGCCCTTTTACACTTAAAAACCGTATTGTGATGCCTCCTCTTACTCGCTCTCGCAGCACTCAGCCTGGCAATATTCCTAATGAATTAATGGCTGAGTATTACTCGCAGCGTGCATCGGCTGGTTTTATGGTTACCGAAGGCACACAAATAGAACCTCGTGGGCAAGGTTACGCTTGGACCCCAGGTATTCACTCGCAAGCACAAATTGAAGGCTGGAAAAAAGTAACACAAGCAGTACACGCTAAAGGCGGTGTTATTTTTGCTCAGCTTTGGCATGTAGGGCGCGTATCGCACACCACGCTTCAACCAAATTCAGGTAAACCGGTTGGCCCTTCAGATATTATTGCTGAAAACGTAAAAGTATTTATTGAAACCGCACCTGGTGAAGGCGTATTGGCTGACCCAAGTGAGCCCCGAGCATTAAGTACTACTGAGGTTGGCGAGCTAGTAAATATGTATGCTCAAGCTGCACGCAATGCTCTAGAAGCAGGCTTTGATGGTGTGGAGCTTCATTGTGCTAACGGGTATTTAGTTAATCAGTTTATTTCTGAGCATACCAATAACCGTGACGATCAATACGGTGGAACACTTACTAATCGCCTGCGATTTTTAAAAGAAATAGTTGAAGCGGTAAGTGACGTTGTAGGCTCTGATCGTTTAGGTGTTCGCTTTGCTCCTTTATTTGAAAGCACAGATGAAACACGAGTGTATTTAGGACTTGTTGAATCAAACCCTCATCACACTTATATCCAGGCCGTTAAAGTGCTTGAGCAAGCAGGTATTGCTTACTTATCGATTGCGGAAGCTGATTGGGATAACGCTCCCGATTTACCACAAGAATTTTATAAAGCAGTACGAGCTGAATTTTCAGGTCGCATTATTTATGCTGGTAAATACACAGTAGAAAAAGCGGTACGTATTTTAGGTGAAGGTTACGGTGACTTATTTGCATTTGGTCGCCCATTTATAGCTAACCCTGATTTACCAGAGCGTATAGAGAATAATTGGACGTTTAACGAAGCCGATGCAGCCACTATGTATGGCGGTACTGAAGTAGGTTATAGCGATTATCCTTTTTATCAAAAGTAATTAACCTGCAAAGCCAAGGAAGGCTTAATTACTAATTTCGTATCTATTTTTTGTGATACCACTAATCATTTTGGTGTATTAAAACGTTCCTAAAATCGTCAAAAACTAGAGATTATGTCAAGAACCGTCAGTAAAATGTAAAAAGCTGTAAGCATAACTCCGTTTGCTGTTGTATGTCAGTTAACATTCAGTTTGAGCCGCTAGTATTGAACCCAGTTATGTAAAAACATAAACGAGGCAATATTATGAAACTTACTTTTTTACTACCTGCCCTGCTCGCCATTGGCGCAGTATCAGGCTCTGCGCTTGGAGCACAAAACGAGCGAGAGAATGATAAAAGCTTTAAACGCGATCACGACAAACGTGTTGAATATAAACGCGATGAACGCCGCCATGAAAAAAAGCAGCGTATTGAGCATAAAAAAGAAAAACGAGAAGACCGTAAGCAAGAAAAACGTAAACTTGCTAAGTACAAACAGGAAAAGCGTGAACTACACCGCTACAACCAGCGAAAATATAACTACTTAACAAGCCATCATAATTCAGTCCCTTACAGACAAAATCGATTTATAAACCATTTACCACGCAATAGCGCATCAATCAGATTTAATGGTATTTCGTTTACGTTTAACGACGGCCTTTATTACCGTAAAGCTAAAAGAGGCTACCATGTTGTTAAACCACCTAGAGGCCTGCGTATAAATACGCTACCAAGAAATTACAGGCATTTTAAACACCATAATACGACTTACTACACTTATCAAAATGTGTACTACATTGCAGATAATAATGGTTATACGGTTGTTGATGAGCCATCAACTCGCCTTAATCAGGCAATAAAAGTGGGTAATGTGAATGACTATAGCTTGGGCCAAACTTACGACTCACTGCCTCAGGCTGCACAGGCCGTAATCATTAACTCACAGCAGTATTTTAAATACGGCGATATTTATTTTTTACCGCAAATAAGTGGTGACGACATAAAATACCTTGCCATTAAGCTAGGTTAAACTCGCTATAAATTAAAAGGCCTTACTGTAAATAGTAGGGTCTTTTTCATTCCCCTCCGTAGGTAGTAATTTACAGCAATAAAATCAATTCTCTCTAAACATTAACATGTCTTAGTATTTGTAAGCTTTTTTGTTAAACTAGCTCGCATATTAATAGTGAGAGTGTATTTATGTCGGGTGAGTTTCCACGTGCTGGTTTTTGGCGCCGTTTTGCGTCGTTGGTCTACGATACGTTAGCCATTATTGCGTTTGCGATGTTAACTGTAGTGCTGTATTTATTTGCAGTACAGGGGCTTATTTCTCTCGATGTAATTAGTTTAAATGGCGCAGAGGATGTATCTGCATTTATTCAAAATTCAAATCTTCTTTCGGGTATTCGTACCGCTCTTTTAATTATTGTTAGCTTAGTATTTTTTGGCTACTTTTGGACTAAAAGCGGGCAAACCATTGGCATGCGTGCATGGCGTTTAAAAGTACAAACTCTTGAAGGTAATTTAATTAGCTGGCCACAATCAATTATCCGCAGCGTTAGCGCTTTACTCGGTCTAGGTAATTTGGTGGTGTTAGTCGATTTTAAAAACAAAAAAGCACTGCAAGATTACATCTCTAAAACAGAAGTTATTGCACTTACTAAAGAAGAAAACAGACGTATTTATAGTGAGCTTGATTAATACCAGCTTTCCAAAACTGGTAATTAAAAAGCAAAAAGGGTGACTACTGGTCACCTTTTTAATGCTTTGAATAGGTACTCTATACCCGTTTATTCATCAAATATGTCGCAAAGCCTATAAATATAATACTGGGCAATACCGCACCTATAATGGCAGGTATTTGGTAAACCATAACTACAGGGCCAAATATTTCATTAGTTAAATGAAACACGATCCCCGTTACAACACCCATAATAATACGTGCGCCCATAGTAACGGTACGCAGCGGGCCAAATATAAACGAGAGCGCCACCAGCAGCATTACCGCTACAGATACAGGCTGCATAAGCTTACGCCACAGAGCGAGCTCGTAGGTACTGGTGTCTTGTTCGTTTTGCTCTAAGTAAGTTAAATACGACCAAAGCCCAGTAAATGAAAGTGACTCTGGTTTTACCGAAACAACCCCTAACTTTTCAGCGGTCAATTGTGAAGGGTAAAACTCTTCTGGTAGTTGCTCTGTTGTGGTTTTTTCGCTCGTAATAATAACCTTATTTACATCACGAAGTAGCCAGCCTTCTTTTCGGCTCAGTGCATCTTTTGCTTTAGTGATTTGGGTAAGCTCTAACGATTTGTCAAAGTGGTACATGTGTACCCCGTTGAGCCTGCCGTTTTCGTCAACATCTTCAATATTAATAAAATTGCTGCCGTCTTTAGCCCATACACCTTTTTGTGTGTTAAATACATCGCCGCCATGTATTGCTTGGTTACGCATTTCTTTGGCGTGTAATTGCGCTTCAGGTGCACCCCATTCGCCAAGTGCCATCATGCATACAGCCATAAATATAGCCGTTTTCATTACAGAGCCAATTATTTGTAAGCGCGACATACCAGCCGCTTGCATCACTACCAGCTCACTGTTTGAGGCAAGTGCCCCCAACCCCGTTAAGCCACCAATTAGCGCAGCCATCGGAAAAAACACCACTAAATCGCCAGGTATTGTGTAAAGCGTGTAAAGCATTGCGGTCATTAAATCGTAACTGCCACGCCCTACCGACTTTAGCTGGTCGATAAACTTAATTAAGGTGCTAATACCAACAAGTACCAACAATGCAAAGCCGGTAGTTTGTAAAATACTGCGGCCTAAATACCAATCAAGCGTTTTCATCATGAGCCTAACTCCCGCTTAGTTACAACGGCTTTAAGCCAAGCGCCCAGCGGCCGCCCTTTTATAATTAATAATCCACCTATAAACAAGGCACTTAGGTGAATCCACCACAAGCCAATTGAAGGCGGAATTTTGCCATCTTCAACTGCAAATTTAGCGGCATTTAGTAAAATAAAATAGCCTAAGTACAAGCTTATAGCAGGCACTAGTTTTGCAAATTTACCTTGGCGAGGATTAACCACACTTAGCGGTACTGCCAGTAAGGTAAGTAACGGAATTGATAATGGAATAGCGAGTCGCCACTGCCATTGAGCAATAGATTCAGGAGTATTAATGGCGAGTAATTGATTAGTAGGCACAGCCTCTAATTTACGGCGTTGGTGCTCTATTTCTTGTTCTCGTATTTGTACGCTGTAACCATCAAATTCTGTTAAGTTAAGTGCAGGCGTTGTGCCATCTGTTTCGTAACGTTTACCGTCTGTTAGCACGAGCTGTTGCTCACCATTTACTGCTTCAACCACAACACCTTGCTCTGCATATACTAAGCGCGCTAGGTTGCCTTTTTCGCTATCGGGTAACTGTGCAACAAATACCTTATTGAGCTCTTTGCCACCCTTTTCAATATTATGAATAAACACCACGGCTTTTTCGTTACCGGTTTCTTGGAACCGCCCAGCTCTGAGTGCGGATAGCCCCGCATCAGCTTTGGCTTGTTCTTTTAATTGATACTCTTGCTCGCTTGCCCACGGCGCTATATACATAGTCAGTGCTGCGGCTAATATAGCAAGCCCTACACTTGATATAAGTGTTACGCGCACAACATACCATTCACTTACGCCACAGGCTTTAAGTACGGTCATTTCGCTATCGGCGTAAATACGGCTGTAGGCTAAAATAATGCCTAAAAATATACTCAGCGGAAGTATTAGCGAGGCTAGTTGTGGAAGTTTTAGTGCAATCATCGATAGCACTAATTTAGCAGGAATGCTGCCCTCAGAGGCATCACCTAAAATACCAACTAACTTTTGTGACAAAAATATTGTCATCAAAGTTAAAAATACGGCGACCTGCGATTTTAAAACCTCAGCGGTCAAATAACGGAAAATTAGCAATGCTCGCCCCTGTTAAACATGGAATTTCACTACGATAGTGAGAATTGAATAGTTAAATAGCTATTTTACCCAATTAATACCGGCAAATAGGCTATTATTATAAGCCATCAAAATTAATTATCCTACCTAAGTGCACGATATAATGTTGCATTAGTAGCCCTTAAGCATATAAAGTTCAATTACACAGTAAGAGTCTAGCAAAATCAGCTAAAATAAGAATTATCCTTACATAAGTTACGTAGATAAGACTAGAAAATACTTTTTTAGCCCCAACTTAGTAACTTAAACGACTCAAAACCAGGAGTAACAATGGAATTTAACGTAAAAAGTGGTAGCCCAGAAAAACAGCGCAGCGCATGTATTGTGGTTGGCGTTTACGAGCCACGTAGGTTATCCCCCATTGGTGAACAACTCGATAAAATTAGTGATGGTTATATCTCTAATTTACTTCGCCGTGGCGATTTAGAAGGTAAGCCAGGCCAAGTTTTATTATTGCATCATGTACCTAATGTATTAAGCGAGCGCATATTGCTTGTTGGTTGTGGTAAAGAGCGTGAGCTTGATGATAAGCAATATAAACAAATCATTTCTAAAACTATAAATACCTTAAACGAAACGGGCTCTATGGAAGCAGTCTGCTTTTTAACAGAGCAACACGTTAAAGGTCGCGACACCTACTGGAAAGTACGTCAGGCAGTTGAGACAACGCAAGACTGCCTATATACGTTTAACCAACTGAAAAGTAAAAAAGTAGACCCTCGTCGTCCACTTCGTAAAATGGTGTTTAACGTACCAACACGACGCGAACTAACTATTGGCGAAAGCGCTATTGAGCATGGTTTAGCCATTGCAGCAGGTAGTAAGCTATGTAAAGACGTAGCTAATATGCCACCAAATATTTGTAACCCTGTGTACTTAGGTGAACAAGCACAAGAGCTGGCAACTGATTTTGACAACATCACTGTTGATCTTATTGGCGAAAAGCAAATGGCAGAACTTGGTATGAATTCTTACCTAGCTGTTGGTCGAGGTAGTGATAACGAATCGATTATGTCGATTATTAACTACAAAGGCGCCGCTGACGACCAAGCCCCTATTGTACTTGTTGGTAAAGGTCTAACGTTTGATTCAGGCGGTATTTCATTAAAACCAGGCGAAGGCATGGACGAAATGAAATACGACATGGGCGGAGCAGCAGGCGTTATTGGCGCAATGCGTGCACTTGCACAAATGCAATTGCCGATTAACGTTATTGGTGTTTTAGCTGGCTGTGAAAACATGCCTGGCTCAAACGCATATCGCCCGGGTGATATTTTAACAACAATGTCGGGCCAAACAGTTGAAGTGTTAAACACCGACGCTGAAGGTCGTTTAGTATTGTGCGACGCACTAACGTACGTTGAGCGCTTTAACCCAGATACTGTTATTGACGTGGCAACACTGACAGGCGCTTGTATTGTAGCCCTTGGCGCGCATGCAACTGGTTTGCTATCAAACCATAACCCACTTGCACACGATTTGTTAAAAGCGTCAGAGCAAAGTGGCGACCGTGCATGGCAGTTACCGTTATGGGATGACTATCAAGATCAACTAGATAGCCCATTTGCTGACTTTACAAACTTAGGTGGACGCTCTGCAGGAACAATTACTGCGGCATGTTTCTTGTCTAAATTTACTAAAAAGTATAATTGGGCGCATTTAGATGTTGCTGGTACAGCGTGGCGCAGTGGCGCTAAAAAAGGCGCAACGGGTCGCCCTGTTCCAATGCTTACTCAGTATTTACTAAATAGAGCTGGTGTAAGTGAAGCAGCTCAAGATTAAACGTTTAGTTTAAATTAATATCTGTTTATAAGGCGCCGTTTGGCGCCTTATTTATTTGTGTATTAATTGAAGCAAACCCCGTTATATGGCAAAATCTGCCTCTTAATTTATGTATATCAATTTGGTATACATTCAATGTCATGGGAAACCCCGATACAATGAACATGAACGCTAAATTTTTCGTTCTAAAGCAACAAGATGAGTTAACAGCTAAGGCTGACGATCATTTTGCTTTGGCTGCTCAAATTGCGGCCGATCAGTATCGAAATGGGCAGCGTGTGTTTATTTGTGTTAACGATAATGAAGCAGCCTGTGCCATTGATGAAATAATTTGGGCATTCGATCCAGATAGTTTTGTGCCACATAATTTACAAGGTGAAGGCCCTAAAGGCGGCGCACCTGTAGAAATTGGTATTACGCCACCTGTTGGCAATCGTAAAGTTTTAATTAACTTGGCTACTCAGTTACCGGATTACATTCGTCGGTTTAACCAAGTTTTTGATTTTGTACCCGTAGAAGCAGCTGCTAAACAGGCAGCCCGCGAGCGTTTTAAAAAGCTACGCCAACTCGGTGCCAATCTCACCACGCAAGATATTAATAGCTAGCCAATCAGGCAAACTAACCAACTAATTTAAGTACTTATTTAAGGTTCTGTGTAATGGATAAAACCTACAATCCGCAAGATATTGAACAGTCTCTATATCAAGACTGGGAACAAAAAGGCTACTTTAAGCCATCTGGCAAAGGCGTACCATATTCAATTATGATTCCGCCGCCAAATGTTACTGGTAGCTTACACATGGGCCACGCCTTCCAAGACACAATAATGGATACCCTAACGCGTTTTAAACGTATGCAAGGTAACAACACATTATGGCAAGTAGGTACTGACCACGCAGGTATTGCAACGCAAATGTTGGTTGAGCGTAAGCTTCATGCAGAAGAAGGTAAAACACGCCACGATTTAGGCCGCGAAGATTTTATTAATAAAATCTGGGAATGGAAAAAAGAATCTGGCGGCACTATCACCAAACAACTTCGTCGCCTTGGCGCATCGGTTGATTGGGATCGTGAACGCTTTACCATGGATGATGGTTTATCTGAAGCTGTTAAAGAAGTGTTTGTACGCCTTCATAAAGAAAACCTAATTTACCGTGGTAAGCGCCTAGTAAACTGGGATCCTAAATTACACACCGCTATATCTGATCTTGAAGTTGAAAACAAAGACAAAAAAGGCCACATGTGGAACTTATGTTACCCACTGGCTGATGGCGTTACAACACAAGACGGTAAAGACTACATAGTAGTAGCAACAACTCGCCCTGAAACCATGCTTGGCGACTCGGGTGTTGCAGTAAACCCTGATGACGAACGCTACACAGATTTAATCGGTAAAGAGATTTTATTACCAATCGTTAATCGTCGTATTAAAATTGTTGCTGACGAACATGCCGATAAAGATAAAGGCACGGGTTGTGTAAAAATCACCCCAGCGCACGACTTTAACGATAACGAAGTGGGCAAGCGTCATCAAATGCCGATGATCAACATTTTCGATAAAGACGCCGCTATTCTTACCCAAGGTGAAACATACACCTTTGACGGTAAAGAGCTTGAGTTTGATGCGCCAATTCCTGAGCGCCTACATGGACTAGATCGTTTTGCTGCGCGTAAAGCGATTGTGGAAGAATTTGAAGAACTAGGCCTACTTGAAAAAATTGAAGACCATGGTTTAACGGTTCCTTACGGCGATCGCTCTGGCGTTGTAATTGAGCCACTACTTACCGACCAATGGTATGTGCGTGTTGCACCACTTGCAGAACCTGCAAAAGACGCTGTTAAAAACGGCGATATTCAATTTGTACCTAAGCAATACGAAAACATGTACTTCTCGTGGATGAACGACGTACAAGATTGGTGTATTTCACGCCAGCTTTGGTGGGGTCACCGCATCCCAGCTTGGTACGACAATGAAGGCAACGTATTTGTTGGTCGCGACGAAGCTGAAGTACGCCGTGAAAACAACATTGCAGATGATGTTGCGCTTAGCCAAGACGAAGACGTACTTGATACGTGGTTCTCATCAGCGCTTTGGACATTTTCTACACAAGGTTGGCCTGAAAATACCGATGATTTAAAAACCTTCCACCCGTCTGACGTATTGGTAACTGGTTTTGATATTATATTTTTCTGGGTTGCGCGCATGATTATGATGACGCTGCACTTTGTGAAAGACGAAAATGGCAAACCACAAGTTCCATTTAAAACCGTGTATGTAACTGGCTTAATACGTGACGACAATGGCGATAAAATGTCTAAGTCAAAAGGTAACGTACTTGACCCACTAGATATGATTGACGGCATTGAACTTGAAGACCTAGTACAAAAACGTACTGGTAACATGATGCAGCCAAAACTTGCCGCCAAAATCGAAAAAGATACGCGTAAAGTATTTGCCGGCGGTATTGAAGCACACGGCACCGACGCACTTCGTTTTACCCTTGCTGCAATGGCGTCTACCGGTCGTGATATTAACTGGGATATGAACCGCCTTGAAGGTTACCGTAACTTCTGCAACAAATTATGGAACGCAAGCCGTTACGTGCTAATGAACACAGAAGAGCTCGATTGTGGTTTTGCAAACGATGCTGATAAAGAGTTCTCATTAGCTGACCGTTGGATTTTAGGTCAATACGAAGCTACCGTTAAAACCTACACTGAGCACTTAGATAACTACCGTTTTGATCTAGCTGCTAACACGCTTTACGAATTCACTTGGAATCAATTTTGTGATTGGTATTTAGAGCTAACTAAACCAGTATTGTTTAAAGGCAATGAAGCGCAGCAACGTGGTACACGTAATACTCTTATTACCGTGCTTGAAAGCTTACTGCGTTTAATGCACCCAATGATGCCATACATCACTGAAACTATTTGGCAGCGTGTTGCACCACTTGCAGGCCTTGAAACAGCAAACACCAGCATTATGGTCCAGCCGTTCCCTGTATATAATGAAGCAAGCGTTGATGCTAAAGCTATGGATGACTTAGAGTGGGTTAAACAATTCATTTTAGCTATTCGTAATATTCGTGGTGAAATGGATATTAGCCCAAGTAAACCGCTTAGCGTATTACTTGCTAATGCATCAAGCGACGACGTGCGCCGCATTGAAGAAAACAAATCATTTTTGGCATCACTTGCAAAAATTGAAGAGTTTACAATGCTTGAAAACAAAGACGGGGCACCTGCATGTGCAACGTCTTATGTTGGCAACCTTGAGATCATGATCCCAATGGCGGGCTTAATTGATGTAGAAGCCGAGCTTTCGCGTATTAATAAGCAACTCGAAAAAGCAGAAAAAGGCCTAGCACAAGTGCAAAACAAACTCGCTAACGAAAAGTTTGTAAACAACGCACCTGAAGCTGTACTTGCTAAAGAAAATGCAAAACTGGCTGAGTTTAGCGATGCTAAAACTAAGCTACTTGAGCAAAAAACTAAAATAGAAAGCTTATAAGCTTTCATAAAATGCCTATTAACACTATTTAATAGGCATTAAAAAAGCCGCTCACTTTAATTAAAGTGAGCGGCTTTTTTGTGCCCAGAGCCTAAGCTCTAAGCATTTATACAAATATTAGAATTTGTAGTTGTACTGAGCACCAATAAGTACTGCATTACCTTCTGACTCAAACTCAAATCCATCTTCTTTAAAGTTTTGAGTTTTACCGCGAATAATACTTACACCTAAATCAACATTTGATTGCTGGTCAATTGCGTAATTACCGCCAAATGAGAACCAAAAACGATCTGTATCTGGAATAGAGATAGATAAGTGATCTTGTGATACAGGTGATTCGTCGTAAGCAACACCTGCGCGTAACAATAAGTTTTCACTGTATTGATAATCAGAACCTATTGCGTAGCGCATAGAATCAGAAAAACTCTCATCTTTACTAAATCCAATAAATTTATCACCCGTCGGCGCAGTTACTTGCGCTTCTAATGATTCAAAACTGCTCCATCCTGTCCATAATACACTGTAATGTAGGCCTAGCTTATCATCTAACTGATGAGAACCAGAAAACTCTGCTATTGCAGGAAGCGTAATATCAACAGCTCCAGGATATTTCACCCCATTAGTACCACCAAAATTTGTTGGTAGAGCACTAGAGAAATCGCCATCAAATGTAATATCTGTTTCAGTACGGTAATTAAAACCAAAACGACTATTATCATCTATCTGGTACATCAATCCCACATTTAAGCCGAAACCAGTATCATCACCTTTTAAATTTCTTGCTTCTGTTTGAGCTGGAAGAGGTAATGGAGTCTCACCTAAATGTCGAACAATTTCAGCTTCTGCATAAATCACATTCAAGCCAATACCATAGCTAAACTTTTCAGTAACTTTATAAGCAACGCTTGCATTTAAGTTAACAGTAAATATTTCTGTTTTACCCGCAATTTGACCTGCTGAGTAATCATCATCAAAGTCTGTTGATAAACCAAAGTTAGAAAATGCACCAAAACCAAGTGAGATTTTATCGCTGTAAGGCATAGTAAAGTAAGCTGCTGGTACCACTGCACTTGGTGCAATGCTATCGTCATCTAATGATGACTCATCAATACCTGCTGGGGCACTTTCACCTTCTAAGCTTACATCTGGAATTACGCCAATTGCTACAACGCTTAGTTGCTTCTCTTTAAATAAAGTCATTAGTGCTGGGTTACGTGCAACTACAGACGCATCGTCTGCGATAGAAGCTTCACCAGCGTATGCACGGCCTAAACCCGATGCATTTTGCTCTGATAATTGAAACGCAGCTGCAAAGCTATCAGCTGAAACAAATGCAAGCGAAGCTGCAATAAGAGTTTTAGAAAATTTCATTGTTGAGTCCTTAACCAAACTGACTGTCTGGGTACTATGTGTGTTGTTATTAGGATTTAAAACGTGATTACACTACCTTAATTTTTTGTAAAAAACTCTATGAATACGTCAAAAGACAGTAAAAAACATGTTTTTTAACGACATTTTAACAACTATTTAAAACTCATCGGATGAGAAGCGTGGTATTAGAGTAAACACTCTAAATGTAATTAATTATCATTTAGATTGACTTGAAATTAGTAGCAACTTACACTCATTATAAAATCGCAATGGAAGTAAAACTGTGATCATTTTATTTATTATTACAGGGCTAATATTTTGTGGGGCGAGTGTGTTTTGCTTTTACAAAGCAAACTACTGTGCATGTACTCAAGCAGGACAATGCGATAACCCCGTAAACCATTATTGGCTAGGGGCAATGTTAAATGCGTTGATTTCTTTAGCGCTGTGTTGTTTTGCATTGCACGTAGAGCTAGGCACTTTGTTATGGTTAACACTGATGGGAAATTGCTTTTTGGGTGCGTTTATTTCTGCAAAACAAACTAAAAAAAGGCAATGCAGTAAGGCTAATTCAACAAATGCTCTTTTAGCAGGCGAGACAAATTAATCTGATAATCTAAGGGCTTAACACTTGATAGTATTTTAAGCTCTTGGGTGTGCTCACTTAAATCGATGTCTTTCGGTGTAACATGATGATTGTGCTTAGCATTATAAAATAGCTTAATTTTAGGTTTAATAGGATTTAATACGTTCCCTTCAAGCACTAAGGCTAAACGTTCATTCGTTAATTTTACAATAGTTCCTACCGGATGAACCCCTAAACACTTTATAAAACGCTGTACTAACTCACCATCAAACAATTGCTTATTGGCTAATAAGTACCGCAATGCGTTGATTGGTTCATCACCATCTTGATGCATTCTATCGGCAGTCATTGCATCGTACACATCTACAATTGCCATTATACGCGCTGGACGACTTAACTTCTCTGCCTGTAGGCCTCGCGGATAACCAGAGCCATCTAAGCGCTCATGATGATTCACTATCATATCGAGCATAAGGGGTGTTATACCCTTCTCGCCTTTAACTAAACCCAAACCTTGCGCTACATGCTTTTTAATCGCTAAGAGCTCATTATTAGTAACCTTAGTTGGCTTTGAAAATATACCCTGCGGTAATTTAGCTTGGCCTAAATCATGAAGTAACGCGCCCATGGCAAGCTCTTGCACAACAGCCATTTTGTACCCTAAGTATTTAGCAAATACAGCGGTAAAAATGGCGCAGTTGATCATATGCCGCCAGTTATAGCTGTGTTTATCTTTTATACGAGTAAGAATAGTCATGGCGTTGGCATTACGAAAGACTGAGCTGACTATCTCGCTGGCAATTTCATCAAGCACTTTTATATTAACACTCAGGCCAGATGTTAAATCGCCATATAATGATTGTAACTTTCGGCCATGCTGATCGTAATTTACAGTCGCTTTAGCAAATTCTTGTTCAATTGAGATTGCTATAGGTGTTTTTTCTACTTTTTTTTGGCTATTAGATGTTTTAGGTGCGCTTTGGGGCTTATATTTGGCAGGAACTGGCGCATCACCTTTAGTAAAATCTATAAGCAGCTCGAGCACCCCTTCAGACACTAAACGCTTAATAATAGATTTGTCGCGCACCAAGCCACTGGTCTTAATTTTTATGCTATTGATCCCCTCGTGTTGCTTAGTAACGCTATCAACATACATACCAGGAGTAAGCTCAGACACGGGCAAAGTAATTAGCATAAAGGCGGGATTTTTCTATTAAGGAATATGTACCTTAAATAGCATTAATTAAGCCTAAAAGTCTAGTTTTTGAGTTGTAAGTAGTTATATATAACTAAAAGTATTATTTACAGCCATGCCAATTGTTACTTTAAGTTATTTGGCTTATTAATAATTAAACACCTTCGCCTCAGCTACGCTTGAGTATTTATCGCTAAGAGCAGACGGTTTAGTTAACAGGATTATCTAATCATTATAAAAAAACGAACTTTGTTAACCTTTATTGAACACAATATTGTTTTGTCTCGGTCTCAATATATACAGCACTTAATAACAACGGCTTTAAATACTTAAGAGTACTAATATATGACAAAACTAAACCAACCCGTATCAAACCTAAGTGTGGCGGCAATAAGCACCGTTTCTCCTTTGAGTCATATATTAAAAGTAGCTGCTCCACTGCTCGATAGCCTATTGGGCATAAATAAACTGCGTAATATTTATCTATCTAATAATTTATCGGGTTTGGATAAACAAGAATTTAGTGAAAAGCTTTTAAATGTATTAGGTATTAACGTACTTGGTGCACAAGGTGTTATTAACAAAATACCAAAGCAAGGCCCTTGCATAGTGGTATGCAACCACCCTTATGGCATGGTTGAGGGTGTAATAATTGCAAAATTACTCACTCACTATCGCAGTGATACAAAAGTAATGGCTAACGTTGGCTTAAAAATATTTAAAGAAATTAAAGATTATTTTATTTTTGCTAATCCACTAAAACCAAAAGCAGCCATTAATACCAGCGCAATTAAACAGTGTTTTAAACATGTAAATAACGATGGTTTACTTGTGGTTTTTCCTGCTGGCAGGGTTTCGTTTTTTCAATCAGAAAAGCAACGTGTAACCGACGGAGAGTGGAATCGCTTAGCAGCTCAACTAGCTTTAAAAACAAAAGCACCTTTATTACCTGTATTTATTAGTGGTCAAAATAGCTCTATGTTTTACCGTTTAGGACGTATTTACTACCGATTTAGATTATTAATGCTAATACGTGAATTACTTAAAATTCAAAAAAGGTCCATTAATTTAGGTGCTAGTAATTTACTTACACCCAAGTTATTAAATAAATTTGAGAAAACTGACGATATTAACGATATTGCGCGCCTGCTTTGTTATTTAAATGATGAACGCTTTGTAATACCTTGGCAAGACGATGCGCAATCAATGCAACTAAAAGCGATTATGCAGGATGTTGATAAAACAAACATGACGAGTGAACTTGCTAGCTTACCAAACGAGCAGCAGTTATTAGACTTTAAAAGTTACTCCGTTTATTACGGTTATCAAGATCAAATACCTAATTGTGTTACAAAAATAACACGCCTTAGAGAAATAACCTTTCGTACATTAAACGAAGGAAGCGGCGAGCCATGTGATACCGATAAGTTTGACGCAACTTACATGCATTTATTTATTTTTGATCATAAAAATGAAGAGATCATTGGAGCTTATCGAATTGGACAAACTGATTTATTACAAAAAAATAGCGACGTGAGCGCCCTTTACTTATCGCAAATGTTTAATTTTGAACCCTCTTTTATTAATCAACAACAGCCGTGCTTAGAAATGGGTCGATCGTTTATAGTTCAAAAACATCAGGGCAGTTACCATGGTTTATTACTGCTATTTAAAGGGATTGGTGCGTTTATGGCGCAAAACCCACGCTATAGGACTTTATATGGCACGGTTTCATTAAGTAAACTTTATGACCCTCGTTCTGTTGCAATTATTGACCATGCAATGGTTAATAATAAACAAGGTGTTAGCGCCAATACGCCTTTTAATAATAAGCTCCACCCAGAGTTTGAAGACTTTATTAATGACCACACGTTAAACATAGCCCATGTATCAGCATTGGTTATGGGAATAGAAGAAGATAAAAAAGACATACCGATTTTATTAAAGCAGTACCATAAGCTAGGCGCTAAATTTCATTGCATGGGCATTGATAGCAACTTTAATCACACGCCAGGATTACTTTTAAGTGTGCACTTACCAAGTGCGCCTGAAAAGCTACTTAAGCTCTACCTTGGTGATAAAAAGAATGATTATATAAATCACTCATAATTTTTACCTGCTGCTTAATATAGCAGGTAAAATACAGTTAACAAAAAAGTCGATGTAATTAATTACATCGACTTTTTTGTTTTTAATTATGTAATAGTTATGGCTATAAAAATATTTAGTTAAGCTGCAGCCACTTTTAAACAACCAATGCTACTAATGAGCTGAGACTGCTTATCAAAATAATTAAAGCGTATAGTGTTACCAACTTTAATATGACTAATACTGACCGTCATTGCATCTTCTCTTAGCATGTTTACGCCATATTGCCCTTGTTCGGCTTTACTGTAATGAAATGCTAAAAACGGCTCACTTTCAGGATGCCTTAAATCAATAAGTTGCTTAAATTGTTGTTTACGCTTTTGTGTAACTGTTTCTAGCTCAACGCCAGATGACGTTGCAAGCGATTCAACTTGGCAATCGATTAATTGTTTTGTGTCCCACCGAACAAAAACGATGTGACTATTATTTAGGGATAGCCCATCCGGAAAAATACACAACTTAAAAGGCGCGTAGCCCGATAAATCCATGTTTTGTAATTGGTACAATGCAGGGGCTTTATTGCTCAGTAAATGAGGGATTAACAGACCTCTACTATGCTTTACCGCAGTTATATCAAATACACTTTGGTAATCGTTTAATAATGCGAGTGTTTGCCCAAAATGCGATACACCAAGCCAAGTACCTCCTCCTTGCGGATCAATGGGGAAAATTGCATTACCCTGGTGCTTACTTGGAGCGATTGCCGTTTCTCGTGTTTTTTGCTC
The DNA here is from genome assembly GCF_030408135.1 of Pseudoalteromonas sp. APC 3691. Lineage (NCBI taxonomy): Bacteria > Pseudomonadati > Pseudomonadota > Gammaproteobacteria > Alteromonadales > Pseudoalteromonadaceae > Pseudoalteromonas > Pseudoalteromonas sp. APC 3691. The sequence goes on from NZ_JASDCB010000011.1 coordinate 62,410, forward strand.
ATCGCGATTTAAAAATAGCTCGTAGCCATCATCAGTTAAAAAGTAACTTAACGTGCACATTTTAATTTTGCATCGATTTTGGTTGTGCTGGCTGGCTATTTTCTCTTAAAAAGGTAGCTGTACTTGGTGCTAAACCAAAGCTTTGATCGAGCTGCGACTTTTGAGCAAAAGAAATTTGTGAAATCATCGCGTAATGGTGCACAGCGTGACTGCCTACAAAAATAAGCTCTCGCGCAAGTGATGTTGTTACTGTTTGTACATTTTTGCTTTTAATCGAAACTTCACTTGAAAGTGATAACGGTTTATTAAAATCATCTGGACTTAGCTGCTCAACCCACGTTGTTATTTCGGCAATTTTTTTTATTGCAGCAGTTGGAGAGTTTTCAATATCTCCTCCTCTTAAGCGGCAATCATAATCTACTTTTTGCGTGCTAAAGCCGGTCATTAAAGATTGATAATGATCGATAATATGTCGCATATGAGATCCTGCCGAGCTAATAAAGTTAGGAGTAATGACTTGGGAATAGTCCTCTTTAGTTACACCTTCAAGATAAGCGTGTCCTTGAGCTAGTATCTCTAATTGACTATTTAACATTGAATCGGTCTTCCTCATTTATCACTAAATCTTATATGTAAATAATTACAACATGATTTTTGGATGCTAATTTTGCATTGTATAAATAACTAGAAAGCTGTTTTTTAAAATTAACTTTCAAAGTTTTTGCAGTAAATGCACTTTTAAATATAAGAGTAATTAATAAGAAGCTAGGTAATATAAAGAGGATAATTGATACATATAAAAGCAAATGGCGCTCTCGGTAGGGATCGAACCTACAACTCAGCCTCCGGAGGGCCACGTGATATCCATTTCACCACGAGAGCACATTTGTTGCCGCCACACCAACTCGCGATATCAGTGCTTTAGCACTGGCAATGATAAAGAGATCTTTAAATAAATACCAGTAAGATCAGCTTATATGCTTATTAATTAAGCTGTTTTAAATAAAACACTTCACAAAGGCTTAAAAACACGCTATTTATTCTTATTAGATAAGAAACAGTAACGGTTTAGTAACATTAAAATTATGATTGTCGCTGTGAGGATTAGTTTAATACGAGGAAATAATAATGAGTTTAATGTCTACTGAGCAAACCGCTGAATTTTTAGGTGTAAAAGTTGAGCGTGTTAAGCGTCTTGCTCGCGAGAGTTTACTAATAGCTAAGTCAGAAGACGAAAACGGCGAGCCACAATTTGATGCCGCAGAAGTAACAAAGTACAAAGAGCTCGCTGAACGCTTTGGTGGTTTGTAACTTTTATAAAAAAGTATTAGTAACAAGTTTATTTAGCTGCGCACGTAACATTATAGATTTACTAGTTATGCTGCGCTCCTCATACCAAGCAATACATAACACCAAAAAAAACAGCTTATAGTAATTTAGCTTATCTATTGATGGGTAAAACGTGCTTGTTTTATCAACGCTATTTTTATAGTTGTTTAACAATGTACTTTCACTGCTCTCATTAAGATTAAAGCTCACTGCAAGCGCCGCTAAATCAAAATATACATCGTTAGTTTGCGCGTACTCAAAATCAATTAAATACATGCCCGAAGCATTGACAATAATGTTATCTTTTACCAAATCATTATGACAAAAACCTTCATCAAATTGCATGGCTGCAACGGCTTTGAGTGCCTGCTCTATTTGAGGTTTATATTGCGTATATACGCCGGTGCTTTGATAAAAATGCAGCTCTTTAGCTATATCCATTGGCGCGGTGGACACTGTGTAATTGTGCACTTGAGCAAGTTTATTAATAAAGCTAAGCGTTATGTCCGATTGCACTGTATTACCTTCAATATAGTTAAATACCGCAAGGCTATTCTTTTTATCGAGCCAAACAGGTGCAGGACATATATTAAACTCACTTAAAAAACGCTGTGCTTCAAGCCCTATGGCTGGCCAATGGCTTTTATAACACTTTAATAAATACCCTTGTTGCTTGGTACGTATTAAAAAATTATCGTTACTAAAACCATTAAGTAATCGCTCGCTTGAAACAACGCTAGTAGGCTCTATAAACGCCCTACACATTTTTATTAGCTGGTTATACTCAATCATTAATTAAAGCTGTGCTAAAGGCTTAGCTTGGCTTTGTTCGTACTCTTCGTACCAGGTTTTAAAGCCCCACGCCGCCATAATGGTATAAAATATAAATAGTGCAAGCGTTGGGTAATAGCCTTTTTCATAATATAAATACATGGAAGCTGCATCTATTACAATCCAGTACAGCCAGTTTTCGAGGACTTTTTTAGCAACTAAGTAAGTAGTTACTACGGCAAAACACGTTGTAAAACTATCTAAATAAGCAAAATCGGCATGCGTATAGTTTTGCATAACGTAACCAATAGTTATTGCAGCTACGGTTGTTAAACTAATTAAAACAGCATGACGGTTTATCGACCACGAGGTAATATTTAGATTTTCAGCTTTGCCTTTTCGCCATACAACCCACCCAAATACAGCCATATACATATAATAAAAATTAAGTAACGACTCCATGAGCAATGCGCCATTCCAGTACATTATTGTATAAATGAGCGTGCTAAAAAATGCTGCTGGCCAACACCATAAGCTTTCTTTTATTGCCAATAATAAGTACGCCATCGACAACCCTACCGCAATGTATTCCCAATGCGACATTGCTGTAAAACCGCTTAAGGTTTGTGTTAAAAAGTCCATATTATGCAGTTACCGTTTAGTTGTGCAGATTGTTATACCAATCTGCTTATATACGGGTCTATTTAACGTTAAGAAAATTACGCTAGAACTAGGCAAAAATTTTTGTATCTAGTTGTTCTAAATAAAAAATTTTTAACGACGTTATAGTGCAATTTAATTCGTTAAATTGATCAAATATTTATGCAGGTTGGTATTATAGATTATTCAGGCGATAAGTCGCCAGAGAGAAACTTACATACAAAAATAGCTTTACCAAATTCTTCATATGAGCGCTTAATTTCGGTATTTAACACCTGCATTACTAAATCATAATCACCAAAAATTTGCGTTGATAGCGTATTAGTAATCACTTTTAAATTTTCGTATTCATTTAAGCGGTCAATAAAGCCTTTAATAAACGGAATGTAATCTTGGTGAAGTGGATATTTACTGATCTCTACTGATAATTTCATTTTAAACTCTACTTTTTAATTATTTGATTTAAACAAATCATTCAATGCCAGTTCAATACAGTGTAAAATTATACTAACACTCAATTTAACTGAGCTTATTATGGCACGCAGAATAACGTATACATTTAAAAACCAACCGCGCGAAATTAACTTCGCAAAAGATAAATACCACGACATGTATCAAGCTATTGCTGCTGCCGAGGGTATTGATTTAACAAATTACTTAAACATGGTACGCCAAATAGAAATGACCTCAAAAGGGTCTGCTTCTGTTCGTAACTTTCGCGACCAAGAATTTGCCCGTATGGGCTTTAGCGACATTTACTTTATAAAAGAGTAATTATACCCAATTGGTATACGCTAAAAACTAACTATGGCTGATACTCATAACTTACGCGTGGTGTAATATTACATAATAGCTCGTAAGGAATAGTATCAGCGCACAGTGCTATTTCTTCAACTGGTAGCTCAGGGCCCCACATAGTGACTCTGTCGCCAACTTTAATATTATGCTCATTAGCGCCTATATCAACGCTGATCATGTCCATAGCTACGCTACCTACAATACCATAACGCTGCTCACCAATTATTACCGGTGTCCCCTCTTTAGCATGCCGAGGATAACCATCACCATAACCCATAGCCACTACAGCTAGCTTGGTTGGTTTATCGCTTTTCCAACGACCACCATACCCAACAGCCTCATTAGCAGGCACATCACGCACTGCAATTACGCGCGTAGTTAAGCGCATAACTGGTTTTAATTTGTGTTGCTGCCCAATACTATTTGCCATTGGCGATACACCATAGAGCATAAGCCCAGGACGTACCCAATCGCCATGACCGCTTGGCCAGGCAATAATACCAGCCGAATTTGATAAACAATGCGCTTGGTCAATGCCATTCACTAAATTATCAAACAACGTAATTTGCTGAACCGTTTTAGCATTATCAACATCATCAGCACACGAAAAGTGGGTCATTAAATTAACCGTATTTTTAGCGTTAGGTGTTTTTTGTAAGCGGTTATAAAACGCTTCAAACTGCTCTGGCGCAATACCTAATCGATGCATACCTGTATTTACTTTTAACCAGCATGTTATTGGTGCATCTAGCTTTGCTTTTTCAAGCGCCGCTAATTGGTACTCATCGTGAATAATAGTTTGAAAATTGTTGGCGAGCAGAATCGGTAAGTCGGCTTTGTTAAAAAAGCCTTCTAGCAAAACAATTGGTTTTGTTAAGCCCCCAGCTCGAAGGGCGAGCCCTTCATCTATACGTGCCACAGCAAATGCGTCAGCATTATTTAAATGCTGCGCAATCGTTACTAATCCATGCCCGTAAGCATTTGCTTTTAGCACCGCCATCACTTTGCTGTTAGGTGCAAAGCCCTTAATTTGCGCTAAATTATGCGCAAGTGCCGTTAAGTTAATTTCAGCAGTGGCTAAGCGCATTAGTAATCGTCATCTACCGCTGGTCCCGCGTAATTATCAAAGCGAGAAAATTGACCTTGGAACGTTAAACGCACTTTACCAATTGGGCCGTTACGTTGTTTACCTATGATAATTTCAGCAATACCTTTATCGGTACTGTCTTCGTTGTAAACTTCGTCACGGTAAATAAACATAATTAAATCGGCATCCTGCTCTATCGACCCTGACTCACGTAAATCTGAGTTAATTGGGCGTTTATCGGCACGTTGCTCTAGCGTACGGTTTAGCTGCGAAAGCGCAACAACCGGACATTTTAGCTCTTTTGCTAGTGATTTAAGTGAACGCGAAATTTCAGCAATTTCAAGCGTTCGGTTATCAGCAAGGCTAGGTACGCGCATTAGCTGCAAGTAATCGACCATGATCATACTAATGCCGCCGTGGTCACGCGCAATACGACGCGCACGAGAGCGAACATCGGTAGGTGTTAAGCCCGAGGCATCATCCACATACATTTTGCCTTTTTCCATCAACAAGCCCATTGTTGATGAAAGTCGCGCCCAATCGTCATCATCTAACTGACCTGTACGTACCTTAGTTTGGTTAATACGGCCAAGAGACGCTAACATCCTCATCATAATTTGTTCTGAAGGCATCTCTAGCGAGTAAATTAGCACGGGTTTGTCTTGAGTCATTGCGGCATGTTCTGCAAGGTTCATCGCAAAGGTGGTTTTACCCATTGAAGGACGCGCTGCCACAATAATTAAGTCAGACGGCTGCAGGCCTGTCGTCATTTTATCAAGATCGGCATAACCTGTACTTACACCCGTTACACCATCTTGTGGCGATTGATAAAGCTCTTCTATTTTATCAACGGTTTTTTCGAGTATGTTATGAATACTTTGCGGGCCTTCCGTACTTTTTGTACGTTGCTCGGCAATTTTAAATACTTTGCTTTCGGCAAAGTCGAGTAAGTCGTGACTAGTACGCCCTTCGGTATTAAAACCCGCTTCGGCTATTTCATTTGCCACGCCAATCATTTCACGTACAACAGCACGCTCACGTACAATGTTTGCATAGGCATCAATGTTGGCTGCACTTGGCGTATTTTTAGCAATTTCGGCTAAGTAAGCAAAACCACCAATACCTGCAAGTTTATTATTTTTTTCTAAACTTTCAGAAATAGTGATTAAATCTATCGGATCGCCAATCTCAGCAAGTGCCGTCATCGCCTCAAAAATTAACTTGTGCGTGCGGGTATAAAAATCCTGTGATACAACAAGCTCAGCTACGCGGTCAAAAGCTTGGTTATCAAGCATTAAGCCACCTAAAACAGATTGTTCAGCTTCTATTGAATGGGGAGGAACTTTAAGAGTATCGACTTGCTTATCTGGTTTGGCCATAACTTCACAGTAGTAAAATTGAATGGCTCTATTCTATCGACTTGCAGGGGCTGTGCAAATAGAAAAGCAGGAAATCTTTCCTGCTTTTTGTAATCGTGATGGGGAATGAGTGTTATTTGGTACGAAGCTCTATTCGTCCACTTATGGTATCCATTTCGACATTTGCATTACCGCCATTAATACTAAACTCTAAATCACTGGCTGGGCCATATTTAGCTTTACTGACTTTGTCACTACTGACTTTGTTAATGATTTTACCATTAGCATGGGCTTTAATTTCAAACTTTGCTGATACACTTTGTGGGAAATAAAAGTCGGCATCACCACTTACTGATTCAAAACGTACATCACCGCCTTTTAAAAGCTCGTTAATCTGTACTTCTGCTTCGCCATTGACCGTATTAATACGTAGGTTTTTAATAGCCGATAGCGTAAATTCTATATCGCCATTTACGTTTTCAAGGCGTACATCATTAGCGCTTGAAGTTGATTTAATATCACCATTAACAGCGCTAAAACGCAGTTCACCACTTGATTGCCTATCGTTAATTTCGCCGTTTACGGTTTCAAATTGAATATTACCACTTAAATTTTGTGCATTTACGTCGCCATTAACTGTGGTCAATTTAATATTACCGGCAATATCATCTACCATAATTTCGCCGTTAACCACATCAACTTCAGCGCCGTTTTTAAGCTCCTTTGCAGTCACCGATACATTAACGCCAGCAAACTCTAAGCTACTGCTTTTTGGCATGAATATAGTTAGACTTGAGCCATCGCCATTATTATTCCAATTTGATTTACGTGGCATTTTTACAATGAACTGTGTTTTATCGCCACTCGTTTTAAGCTCATAACCTTCTGCTTTGTCATCAAGCTCGCCAGATACTTTAAATTCGTTTTTATCCCAGCCTGTAATATGTATATCACCGCGTTGGTTTTCAATAAAAATAGTGCCGCCATTTGGTACGTCTATTTGCTTATCTATTTTTTCACCCGCAAATACCGCCAATGGAAATAAGCTTAGTCCTAATAAAATCGCTTTCATGTCGTACTCCTAAATGTGCTGCCAACGTGGCGCGTGCACCTTGTTAATTAAATCAAGTTGTTGCTGATATATTTGCGCTAACATTGTCAGAAGCGCTTGGTTTTGTGGTTCATTTTTAAGAGCTTGCTTTATTGCTTGTTCAGCCTCTTCTAATTCTTGTAGTTGTGTTTGCCAATTAGTGGTCAATGCTTCTTTATTTTCGTATTCAACTAACAAACTGTTTTTTTTCGCCGAAAAGTAATCACTGATAGCCACTACGGGCTGTGGCTCGGGCGCTATAAAAAATATATTTACAGCAATTAAAGTAGCTAATGTGCACGCAGCTATTGCCGTTAGTTTTGGCCAAGTGCCAGTATTTTTTGGGTTTTGCTTATTATTAACAATTGCTCGCTCAATCCCTGCCCATAAATCTTTTTGTGGTGGTATCTCTTTATCAAGCGTATTTAATGATTTGTTTAAGTAATCGTCAAAATTTGGTTTATTCATTTTCATACCACTCTTGTAATAACTGCCTAGCACGATGATATTGCGATTTACTTGAACCAACAGCCATACCTAACTGTTCGGCTATTTCCTCATGCCTGTAACCTTCAATTGCAAACAACACAAACACCATACGTGCACGCTCAGGAAGCCTTACTATTAATTTATCAAGGCCATTTAAGCCTTCGCAATCATTAGCTGATTGCTCATCCATACCGCTGTGTTCAATGCTCACTACTTTTTGTAGCCAATTTTTTTGCTTGCGTAGGTAGTTAATCGCAATATTGCTGGCAACACTGTAAAGCCAAGTAGAAAACTGCGAGCGACCGTCAAATTGCGCTATTTTATGCCACACCTGTACAAACACTTCTTGCGCTGCATCTTCAGCATGCGCTTGGTCGGCTAATAAACGTAAGCATAAACCGTAGACTCGTTTTATATGTAACTCATAAAGCGTTGTATATGCCGCCTGCTCACCCGACTTAACACGTTCAATAAGTGTAGCTTCGCATAAAGGCGTTTGTTCGGGTTTAACGTGTAACATCCGTGATGTCGCCTTTTAATTATTATTATTGGGTTAGTGTATTGATAAGTTAGACGTAATAACAGTTCGAAAAGGTTTAAAGGGAATGAAAAAATAATTGAATAAAAAAGAGGGTTGTACGAGGTTGTATTTAACTGTGCCCTTAACTAGTAACTAATAAACGAAGTTAGCCAAATTACAGACACAAAAAAGCCGCGCTAATAAATAGCACGGCTTTTGTCGCTTAATTAAAAATTAAGCTTCAGCGATTACGATTACTTTAATAGTAGCCGTTACGTCTGAGTGAACTGAAATTGATACGTCAAATTCACCTGTCTCACGGATAGTACCTAGAGGCAAACGAACTTCTGACTTAGCAACTTCAACACCAACAGCTGAGATAGCGTCAGCGATGTCACGAGTACCGATTGAACCGAATAACTTACCTTCGTCACCAGCTTTAGATACTAATGTAACTTCTGCTAATGCTTCTAGTTTGTCAGCGCGTGCTTGTGCAGCAACTAACTGTTCAGCAATTTTCGCTTCAAGTTCTGCGCGACGTGCGTCAAAAGTTTCAATGTTAGCTTTAGTCGCAGGAACTGCCTTACCTTGAGGGAAAAGGAAGTTACGTGCGAAACCAGATTTAACTACAACCTGTTCACCTAGGCTACCTAGGTTAGCGATCTTATCTAGTAGAATAACTTGCATGTTTCTACACCTTTTAAAAACTGTTAATCCGCTGCTTACTTATGTAAGTCAGTGTATGGAAGAAGGGCTAAGTAGCGAGCACGCTTAATAGCAGTTGCTAGCTGGCGCTGAAATTTAGCGCTAGTACCTGTGATACGGCTAGGTACGATTTTGCCACTTTCTGTAACATAGTTTCTAAGAGTAGCTAGATCTTTGTAATCGATTTGTTTTACGCCTTCCGCTTTAAAGCGGCAGAACTTACGACGTCTGAAATAACGTGCCATGAGATTAATTCCTCAAATAATTCTTTCTATATGCTGAGCATGCAAAACCAATTGGCTAAGGCCGTTACGACCTTCGTGGCGATTTAAAAAACCACTCACTTGCAATGCCTGCCCAACGTGCAAATGTTGAGTCTGTTGTTGCATTTGCTTTCCACTAGCAACCACCTGAAGCCTCACATAACTATTACGGTTAAGGTCTGCTTCGGTTTGCATTGATTTATGTTCTACAACAAAAATACAATGCGGGATGCCTGCAGGGCTTTGGCTAAACTTGGGCGTTTTACAAACTACCCCAGATATAACCAGCTGATTCATATATGGGCTAACCATTACACTAACTGCTGACTACGTGCCATGCTAGGACTCAAAACAATTAAGCAGCTGGTGCTTCTTTCTTCTCTTCTCTTGCAAGAGGAGACGCTTCAGTTTCAGCAGTTTTAGTGCGGATAACTAAGTTACGAAGCACTGCATCGTTGTAGCGGAAAGTAGTTTCTAGCTCGCTGATTACTTCAGTAGGTGCTTCAACGTTCATAAGAACATAATGAGCTTTATGAAGCTTGTTGATTGGGTAAGCCAGTTGACGGCGGCCCCAGTCTTCAAGACGGTGGATAGTACCACCAGCTTCAGTGATAGAACCAGTATAACGTTCGATCATACCAGTTACTTGCTCACTCTGATCAGGGTGAACCATGAATACGATTTCGTAATGACGCATGGATATTCCTTACGGTTAATAGAGCCTTCTACCGTTTCGGCCGGTCGGTTTAAGGCAAGGAATTAATAGTTTAAAAGCCGAAATGAGCGCGCATTTTACGCTTAGATGGATAATTAAGCAAGCAGGTTTTTTAAGCTTTTATAGATAAGTATCTAAAGGTAATTATTATGGGCTTCCCTCATCGCACCACCAGGCTGCACGCCTATAAGTAGACGCCAAACTTACTCGCGTGAAAAACGTTGCTTTTAATTACTTGAATTCTACATTTGCCCGTAAAATATAAACATTTACTCAAACCTAAAGTCGTGCAATTATTGAGCAACACATTATTAAATAAGGATATTTATGAAGGTCTTACTATCGCTTGTATTAACACTTACTTTTAGTACATCTTTTTTAAGCTACGCAGACACCTCTACAGCCGACATTACCGTTGGTAAAAAAGTCATTCTACAATCAAACATACTTAACGAAGACAGGCCTATCAAAATCTTTATACCTGATACTGTAAAAGATGATCAGCCGCTTTATGTTATTTATTTACTTGATGGTGTTGAGCACTTCCATACGGCGTCTGGTGTTATAAAATCCCTTGTTGATTACGAGCAAATACCTAATGTAATGCTTGTTGGCATTGATACAACTAACCGCGTTCGTGATTACTTACCTAAAGTACAAGGTGAGCCTAAAGCTGAGTTTCAAACCTTTGTTAAAAATAAATGGCCTGACGCTGGGCAAACTGACAATTTTTTAAAGTTTGTGTCTGACGAACTCATGCCCTATATAAATAGCAACTACTCAACTAACGGCTACAGCACCTTAATTGGTCACTCTAATGCTGGTACATTAGCGCTTTATACCTTAGTTAATCAGCCTGAATTATTTAACAACTATATAGCTATAAGCCCAAACAGTTGGTGGAGTGATGAGGAATTAAAAACTAATATTACAAAATACGCTAAAAAACCGAAAGGCGGTCAATCATTGTTTATTAGTGTAGCAAGCGAAGGAGCACGCTTTTATACTGGCGTATTAAATACTTTAGTAAATTTAGAGCAACAAATGCCCACACAGCTAAAATGGGAATATAAGCATTACCCTACTTTTTCTCATATGGGCACCATACTACCAGCACTTAGCGATAGCCTAATTCACTTATTTGGCGACCTAATATTTAAAGTTACTGATGAGCACGGAAGATTTGCTGATGTATCGCTTATTACCGGTTACTACCAAGCACTGAGTGATAAATACGGATTTGAGCTTAAAATTCCACAAGATGTGTACGTAGAATTTGCGCATAGCCAGCAAAAATTTGGTAACACAGCTAAAGCTATTACCACGCTTAAACACTTTACTACCCATTACCCAAGTGCAGCCTATTCTCACATGCGTTTATCGCAAGGGTATACTGCGAATAAGCAGTTCAAAGAGGCCGTCACCAGTATGAAATACGCATTAGAACTTGCTAAGCAAAACTCGCGAGATCCAATGTTAATTGATGCACTCAAAGATATGGTGAATGAAGCGCAAGAGAATTTGTAACTGATTTAACGCAAAGCACTTTTTAGCTAACGATAGTAATTACGAGCAACGCTCGTCGCGTCAGCAAGCTAAACGCCTACAGGTAAAATTAAGCTCAGTGTGAAACTTTGCATGTAGACGCCGAGCTTGCTCGCGTGAAAAGCGAAGCTTTTAATATATTTAAAACCACCATAAAACAAAAACCGATGTTTAAACTAAACATCGGTTTTGAATAAAAAAGCTCATTTGATTTACTTACAAATGCTTTTTAAGAAACTCAGTAACCTCTTTGTATTGTACTTTTAAGCTTTCTGGATCATCAAAAAAGTGTGTTCCGTCATCAATTTCAACATACTTTATATCTAGGTTTCGCTTTGCTTTATCATAAAAATATTTTGATTGTCGATAGTCGACTCTCGTATCTTTTGTCCCATGGATAAGCAAAATTGGGGCTTTAATTCGGTTAATCATATTGATTGCCGAAACCTCAGATAATGCATCAACGGCTTTACTATCAGTCATATCAACAATATTACCTAGGTAGGCATCTTGTCGCTCTTCATCTTCAACTAACCCTTTTAGATCCGATATTCCAGAAATACTAATAATGCATTTAAAGCGTTCGGGCTCTTGCCATGCAGCTGTTAATGCAACATAACCACCATAACTTGCGCCATAAATACATGCATTATTTTTTGATGTTAATCCTGTTCTAGTAGCCCAATCCATTGCATCATATACATCTTGTTGCATACGTTTACCCCACTGATAATAACCATCAGTTTCAAAAGCACTACCAAAACCTTCAGAGCCCCTGAAGTTCACTTGCAATACCGCATAACCTAAACTAACTAAATATTGAAGCTCTCGATTAAAGTATTTGTAGTCTCGACTATGCGGTCCTCCGTGAGGCATTACAATTAGCGGCGGAGTTTTAATTCCTTCTGGTTTTGTAAAATAGCCTGAGATTTCAGCTCCATCGCTCGCTTTAAAGCTATAGTTTTGCACTGGTACAAATTTATTACGTGCTAAATAAGGAAATTTAGATAGCCAAGCGCCGCCCTTCTTTGTGTTTAAATCAAAATAATAATAAGTAGGGCTGACTGAATCACTTATTACATTTACAAGAATTCGTGTTCTATCTTTACTACGGCTAACAATACTAGCTTGCTTATCACCAAATAAATTAGCAACCATAAGCTCTTGCTTACCGTCTACCTCTGAAAAATAATGGCTCTTGTAGAAATCATCATAGTAGCCAACCCCTATAAAATCGCCCTCACTATTAACGATTGCATTATTTATATCGTATTTATCATTGCTATAAACAAGCTCTTCAAACTCCCCTGACTCGATATCATATGACCATAAAGCTTGTCTGTTTAATACACGATCAGAAAGGACGTAAGCTTTTGTACCATCTTCATTAAGGCCTTGGATGGAGAAAGTACTATCTTCACCCAAAATATGGGTATGAATCATTTTTAATGCTTCATCTTTCTTTGCTCGATACCATATTGAAGCAATAAACTTATCATCTTTTTTATCAATTGCGATCCCCAGGCGTAAAACTCCCTTAGGGTCTGCATACCAACTTCCAATATTTTCTTTATTCCTCTGAATTTTATCAAAACTAGAATCACCTAATTCAACTTTAAAAACAGAATAAGCTTTATCTTTTTCATCAAACGTTGACACTAGCGCGAAATCTGGCTCATTTTTAAGTGAGGAAACGAGTCTGAAACTCTGATATCTATACCACTTATATTCAGAAAAACGTCGCGTAGTTAGCATTTTACTTTCATTGGTTTCAACATTGATCGAATATAACCTTGAAACTCTCATGTATTGACCATTGACATATTCAGGGTAACTAGCAGAAACAATGATATATTTATTACCTGACCAACGAATAAAGTCGACTCTGTCTTTATCTTTTTTGAGACTTGCTAATATATTGAATTTGATACTAGGAAATTTAGCTAAACTGATAGTAGGGCCTTCAGCAGTATTATAAAGTGTTGCTATCATTTCTCCATTTGGCGATATTTGTGGTTGCTCTACCATTGGAAGTTTAGCGTAAGACTCCCACGGTTTATCTTTTGCATGAACTACAGACGCAGTTAATAAAAAAAATAAGAGTGTTATTTTTAACATTTATTTCTTCCTTAAAATTTAGTAAAAACTTTTTATTATATTTAATGTAAAAATAACAAAGTTTACCGAAAAAACATACAAAGTAAGTACTTAATTTATTTTAATAAAAAACCGATGCTTAAATTAAACATCGGTTTTTTATTAAAAGCGAATAACTAACCGCTTTTCTCGTGGAGTTTTGTTTCACTCAACCTACATCACTTCCCTATCGCCTCTTTGGCGAACAGGTGTTTTATTGGGCCTAAATTATCAATGAGTGAGAGCCCTACTCCGCGAATAAGTTTTTTAACCGGGTTTGCACCTTCAAATAACTCTTTTAGCCCTTGCATCATGGCTATGTGCTTTTGCGCATCGAGCTTACGGGTACGTTCGTAATCGCGAAGTGTACGAGTGCTTGCAAACTCCTTGCTATCACTTGTGAGTAGCTCAATTAAATAAGCGGCGTCTTTTAGGCCTAGGTTCATACCAAGCCCTGCAAGTGGATGGATTGTATGTGCAGCATCGCCAATGAGCACTACTTTGCCTGAAACCCATTGCTGGGCGTAGCGCATTTTAAGTGGGAAAGCTGCGCGCGCACTTTGCACTTCACATAGCCCGCATTGGCCATCTATGGCTGCCATTACGGCTTTATTAAAGGCACAATCGTCCATTGCAAGCAGCTCATCGCAGTGGTTTGGGCTAGTAGACCATACTATTGAATGGGTATTTGCATCGCTCAGAGGTAAAAATGCCAGCGGCCCGGTTGGTAAAAACACTTGGCGTGCGGTATTTGCGTGCGGCTCTTTAGTTTTAACAGTCGCAACTAGCGCATGGTGATCGTAATCTTTAAAGCTAAGCGCCATATTAAATTGTTTGCGAATAGCTGAGTTTGCCCCATCAGCGGCCACCAGCAGTTTTGCAATAATTGGCTCGCCGCTTTTAAGCGTTATAAATACATCTGATTCGCTTTGATGTATTTGCTGATACTGTGTATCGAACATTAACGTGGCACTACTTTGTTGTTCCAACTCTTTTATGAGCGCGTAGCGGATAATGTCGTTTTCAACAATATGGCCTAAATGCTCAAGCTCAAGTTGTTTGTTATCAAACGCTATTTTGCCAAAACTGTCGGCATCACGTACATCCATATGCGTATAAGCGCACGCTCGCTGTGCGATAATTTCTGGCCATACGTTTAATTGCTCAAGCAAGGTTTGACTTGTAATGCTTAGCGCACTTACGCGCAAACCATATTCGTCAGTTGGCAACGCTTGTGTTGGTGCGCCGTCGAGTACAACGACGCTTATATCGGCTTTTGCCAATCCAAGTGCTAGTGTTAGCCCTACGCAGCCACCACCTACAATACAAACCTGTGCTTGCTTCATAAACGCCTACCTTGTTTAACTTGCCCCATTAACTGTTTGGCTAATGGCGCTTTTAATGCGGGAAATAAATCCATCGAAAACAACCCAATACTGCGCCCCAATGCGAGCACTCGCGATGAGTTTGAAAAAAGCCTAACAAGTGCATCGGTTAAGCTCATTACGGTTTTTATATCATCACTGCGCCTTTTAGAATATTCACGTGTAAACGCATAGCTGCCTAAACAGTGTTGGCTGTTTGCTATTAAATTACTTAGTACTTGCACGTCGCGAAGGCCTAAATTAAAACCTTGCCCTGCAATAGGATGAATAGCATGTGCGGCATTACCAATAACCACTGTACGGTGCGTAATTAAAGACTCGACTTGCCCGTAAACGAGCGGGTAACTCGTGCGCATGCCTACTTTAGTAAATTGACCACCGCGATAACCAAACGCACTTTGTAGGGCACTTATAAAGTCTTGTTCATTAAGTGCCATGTGCTGTTCAACCTGATCTTGGCTCATACACCACACTAACGAATAACGGTTATTACTCATGGGTAATAACGCCATAGGCCCGCTTTGTGTAAAACGCTCAAAGGCATGATTATTATGCCCACCAGCCACTTCTACATTAGCAATAATTGCGCCTTGTTCATAAGGCTGGGTATTAAAACCAAGCCCAAGTAAATTACGTGTGGGAGATTGTGCACCATCTGCAATAACTAATAACGCTGCGTTTAATTGCTCGCCGCTTTGCAGGGTAAGTGTATTGCTATGCAATGTTTGCTCAATAGCAATTACGCTATCGGGGCAGTAAAGCGCAATGTTTGACTGCGTTAAACGCAGGTGAAGCGCTCGGCCAAATGGGTTAACTTCTACTACGTAACCAAGTGAAGGCTTAGCAAATTCGTCGCAATTAATATGCGCTTTGCCAAAGTGGCCTCGATCAGACACGCTCACTTTTTTGATTGCTGCGGTGTAAGGGGCATTTTGTTCAAATAAATTGAGGCTTTGTAAATACTCTACCGATTGCTGAGCAAGTGCAATGCTTCTGTCGTCAAAGCTTGGGTGGTAGTCGCCGGTTACTTGATTCGCTTCTACAACGGCAATATTTAACGTCGGATTAGTTTTAGCCACACTTAACGCGCAGCTTGCTCCCGCTAAACCACCGCCAATAACAACTACATCAAACTGCTTAGCCACTTTGCTCTCCGAGCTTTATACGTTTTTAGCACTTTGCATAAGTGCTTCTATATCGCTAATTTTTTTAGGCACGCTTAGGGTCAAGTTTTCATGGCCGGTTTCGGTAACTAGCAAGTTATCTTCAATACGAATACCAATGCCTTTGTATTTTTGCGGTGCGCTTGAGTCTTCACTTATATAAAGCCCAGGCTCTATGGTGAGTACCATACCCGGCTCAAATGCACGCTCAACGTTACTTACTTTGTAATCGCCAACATCATGTACATCTAAACCAAGCCAATGCCCAAGGCCGTGCATGTAATATTCTTTACATGCACCTTTTGCCATTAGCTCGTCAAAGTCGCCGGTTAAAATACCTAAATCAAGTAAACCTTGGGTCATTACTTCCATTGCTAGTTTATTAGCGTGCGACATATAACCACCTGGTTTCACTTCATCAAAGGCAACTTCTTGCGCTTTAAGTACAATATTGTAAAGCGCGGCTTGCTCTTCGCTAAATTGACCATTTACTGGAAAAGTACGGGTGATATCGGCGGCGTAACCTTGTAGTTCACAACCGGAGTCTATAAGTACCAGGTCGCCATTTTTTAATACATCGCTATTTTGCGTGTAATGTAAAATATTGGCGTTGTTGCCGCTACCAACAATTGTGCCGTACGCAGGATGCGGCGCACCATTCATAGCATAATGATGATGTAGCTCAGCCTCTAGCTGAAATTCAGTAGCTCCGGGGTGTGAAAAACGCATAGCGCGCATGTGCCCTCGCGCACTAATTTCACAGCCTTCTCGCATAACATCTATCTCGCTTGGCGATTTAAACAAACGCATTTCATGAATAAGGCCGCGTATTTCTTTTAAAGTACTCGGTGCTTTGAGGCCTTTTCGCGCACCACTTCTAAGTGTACCTAGTAACGTAAACACTTTGGTATCAAATGAAGGATAAGCACCTTGTGCAAAATAAATCGCATCTTTTTCATTTAGTATATCGAGTAGCTTATCGTTTAATTCACTTAACGGGTAAGCTTCATCAAACAAGTAGTCACTTTTAGCTTTATCAAAGCCAACTCTGCGGCCATGCCAAATTTCGGCAAGCTTGTCTTTATCTAGGCAAAATAAAGTACTAGGTGCATCGCTGTTGTTACATAGTACAAGTACAGCGTCGGGTTCGTTAAAGCCTGTTAAATAGAAAAAGTCGCTATCTTGTCTAAATGCATATTCGGTATCGCGGCTACGGGTAACTTCGCTCGCAGCGGGAATAATAGCAACGCTATTTTTATCCATTTGCGCAAGTAAACGCTCACGGCGTGCTTTAAATTCTGACTTTTGTACTTCAACCATTATTAACCAACCCGTTTAACTTTTTAAACTAATGAAGTGTTTTTTTAGTACTTTGCGTGTTTTGCTCTTTACCAAGCTCTGCAAAACAAAGTAGTGCTGATACTCGCACATATTCAATCACTTCGTGCAGCGCTTGGCTGTCTTCTTCGGTTTCTTCAAAAGTGGTATCTAGGCGAGTGATTTCGCTAAAGTCAGTAATAACCTCTTTAACATCGCTTGATAACTTACCGTAATCTTTTTGCTTTAAGCCAAAACCAAGCATAAACCCTGCTACCCATGATACGAGGCCATTAGCCTGATCGATGAGTGTTTCGTCATCGTTTGGTAAAAATAAATCAAACTGAAACTCGTCATCATTAAAGCTCGCAACTACTTGCTTATAAATAGTGCCAAAAAATTGCTTTAAATCGTTACTAAATGATTCACCATCGTTAAACACATCGCTCAAAAGGCCTAAGTATTCTTTGTCGTCAATGGTTAAACCACACGCAAGTAAACCACTAATTACACCATGCGCTTCGGCAGGTGATACAAATATTTCGTTTTTTTCTAAAAGCAGTTGAGCTTTTTCGTAATCGGGTAAATCGTTCATAATCGAATCTTCGCTTTGCAAGTTAAGGCAATGCTACCACTCGATAAAAAGCAACTCCAATTAATTGTATGATCAAGCTCAAAAACCATGCGATAAAGTAAATGGCGAGTTAAAGGTGCGGGAAAACTAAGCGAACGGTTTAATTTTTTACGTTTGGGGTTTAAGGATTGGATTATGTCTTATATACTTAAATTGTTCCCTGGGGTACCGGAGCTTGGTTAAGTCCCTGAGCCGATAAATTTTATACCAGGATTTCTGTTCGTCTACTATTGTGCAAGCTCGGCATGTACCGAGAAGCCTACGGTAAACCGCAGATTTCCGCCCTGAAACCTTCTGGTTTCAGGACTGAAACCGGGTACCGTATCTTGGGGAACACCTTCTTATTTTAATACCCCCTCTTATTACTTATTCATTTTTTTGCTATACCTTCGTACATTATTTTTATAATTTTTGGCAAAAAAAGCTGCAAGCAATTTCTTACTTACAGCTAAATTTTAAATGCTTACGCTTATTTACTTAAACCAACCTTGAAAGCGCTCCATCATCATGTAGTTTATTGGCACTAACAATAAAGTAATAAAGGTCGCAAAAATAATCCCAAACCCTAGACTTACCGCCATAGGTATTAAAAACTGCGCCTGAGTTGCTTTTTCAAATAATAACGGCATTAAGCCAATAAAGGTCGTTAAACTTGTTAGCATTACAGGGCGAAAACGCGATGCACCGGCAAGTTTAACTGCATCTAGTAATTTGCCGCCTTCACTGCGCTTTTTATTGATAAAATCAACTAGTACAAGCGAGTCATTTACTACCACCCCAGTTAGAGCGAGCATACCAAGCAAGCTCATAATGGTTAAATCCATGCCCATAATCCAATGCCCGACTACAGCACCTATCATGCCAAATGGAATTACACTCATTACTATAATTGGCTGTAAGTAAGATTTAAGCGGTATTGCTAATAGCGCATAAATTATGAAAAATACAAACACAAGCGCCCAAGCCAATGACCCAAACGACTCTCGCTGCTCTTTAGCCTCACCTTCTAGTTTATAATCTACTCCAGGGTATTGTTGCATTAACTCATCTAAATACTCCGTTAGGTCAGCCTGAAGTATGGTCATGTTGGTGTTATTTTTTTCGATATCCGCTGTTACATTTAAAGTACGGTAGCGGTCTATTCGGTTAATAGTTGACGGGCTTTGCCCTGCAGTAAGAGTTGCAACATGCGATAACGGCACCGAGCCACCAGTAGGTGTATTGATGAGTATATTTTGTAAATCGGCTACAGAGCGGCGCTCGTCTATGGGCAAGCGTACCATTACTCGTACATCATCACGCCCGCGCTGAATACGTTGGACTTGCGAGCCAAAGAACGAATTACGCACTTGACCTGCAACATTGACTCTATTTAATCCCAGCGCTAAGCCTTGCTGCGTAAGCTCTATTTGTAACTCTTCTTTACCATCAGACATGCTATCGGCAATATCAAATACCGTTGGGTAGGTCGATAAACGGGTTTTAATGTGATCAGCCACGTCTTGTAAAATAGTCAACGAAGTCCCGCTAAGCTGAACATCAATTGGGTCAGAACTTCGGCCAATTTCAGCTCTAAATGTTAAGCTTTCAGCACCTGGAATGACACCAATTAAATCGCGCCATTCGCTGGCAAGCTCTCTTGATCCTATTTCTGATTCACGCTTTTCAGCCGGTGTTATTTCAAAGCGTACAGAACCTGAATTAGATACACCACCGCGCCCACCTGTTGTGGCTAATATATTTAAAATAACGCTTTCACCTGTACCTGGGTCGCGGTATTTTTCTTGTAATTGCTGCGCCTTTTGCGACATATCAATTACGTATTTATTAGTGACTTCAAACGGCGTACCTGTTGGTAGTGTTAAGTTAACGCGGACTGTTTCGCTTGGTATACGCGGGAAAAATACAAACTTAGTCCAACCACTAGTGATCATGGTTAAAATTATTATAAACACACCAACAAACAAACTTACCGAAGCCAATTTATGGCGAAGTGCTAAATTTAAAGTTGGTTGGTAATATTTTAAAATCGCGTTTTCAAATCCATCTGCAAAACGCTGTTGAATAACATCAAACTTTGAAGGTTCGCCTTTTTCGTGGCGTAGTTTTATATATTTTAAATGTGCGGGTAGTACAAATTTAGATTCAATCAATGAAAACAATAATACCGGAATAACCACTACCGGTATTTGTGCAAACAAAGCACCGCGTGCCCCTTCAATAAAGGCCAAAGGTAGAAAGGCGGCAACGGTAGTTAATACACCAAATGTTACTGGTGTTGCAACTTCTTGAGTACCTAAAATTGCGGCCTGCTCCCCCGACTTAGCTGTTTTTAAATGGGTATAGACATTTTCGCCAGTAACTATGGCGTCATCAACAACAATCCCAAGTACTAATATAAAGCCAAATAAACTCATAATATTAAGGGTTACGCCAAATATAGGCATCGCTATAAACGCGCCCATAAACGATACCGGAATACCAATAAATACCCAAAATGCAATTGCAGGTCGTAAAAACAAAGTAAGTAAAGCAAGTACTAAAATACCGCCTTGTAGGGCATTGGTCGTTAGTGTGGCAATTCGACTTTTAACCAGCTCCGAATCATCATCCCAGTAACTTAGTTCAAATCCTTGTGGAAGGGAGCTTTGTTGCTCTTTTATGTAATTTTTAACTTCGTCAGCAACAGTAATCGCACTTTGTGGACCAATTCGATATACGTCGATAAATGCAGCCTGCTTACCATTAAAGCGAGTACGTACTGGGGTTTCTTCAAAATCGTCTTTAATTATTGCAATATCGCCTAAACGAATAATCGTGCCGTCAGCTTGGTTTTTAACAACAATATTGGCAAATTCATCTTTACGATATGCTTGCCCTTTAGAGCTTATAAGTACGTCCCCACCTTCAGTTTTTAAGTTACCAGCAGAAATATCAGAGCTTGAATTAGCAATGGCACTCGATATTTGTGCAAGGCTTAAATCGTACTGGCGAAGAACGTCTTGGCTTACTTCAATGGCAATTTCGTAATCACGAACACCACTTAGCTCTACCTGCGTCACATTTGGTAAACGTAGAATTTGATCGCGTACTGTTTCTGCGTATTCACGGGTTTCTTTTTCGCCGTAATCACTTGATACGGTAACCGCGATAACTTCGCGAATTCGTTCCGCAAGCGCGACTATTGGCTTTTCAGCATCCGCTGGAAAGGTATTAATTGCATCTACACGACTTTTAATATCAGCTAAAAGCTCACGCGGGTCGTAGCCCGTTTCAACTTCAATTGTTACAGAGCCTGAGCCTTCAGAAGAGCGGCTAAATATTTGCTTAATACCTTCTAAATCTTGTACGGCTTCTTCTATACGAATTGTTACGCC
The DNA here is from genome assembly GCF_030408135.1 of Pseudoalteromonas sp. APC 3691. Classification (NCBI taxonomy): domain Bacteria; kingdom Pseudomonadati; phylum Pseudomonadota; class Gammaproteobacteria; order Alteromonadales; family Pseudoalteromonadaceae; genus Pseudoalteromonas; species Pseudoalteromonas sp. APC 3691. The sequence continues at coordinate 83,752 of NZ_JASDCB010000011.1, forward strand.
TTGCTCTACATCCTCTGGTGTTGAGCCGCGCAAACTTACGTTCACGCTTATCATGTCGGTTTCGAATGAAGGGAATACTTCAAGCGGTATTTTAGTCGATAAACTAAAAAGCCCCGACAGCAGCAACGTTACTAGCAATAAGTTAGCAGCAACATGGTTTTTGGCAAACCAAGCTATCATGGCTTATCTCCTTGCTTTGCTGGACGGCGTTTTTTTAACTCTTCAACACTAATACCAAGCTCTTTTGCTTTTTGTTCAAGTTGCTCAGCTGTAGGGCGCTTTCCTTTACCTTGCCCATTCGCTCCACGGCTTTTAGGTTGATCTGCGCTTTGTTCACCTAAAATACTTACTTGAGTTCCTGAACTTACTTGGCCAAGTGGAGTAATAACAAGTTTATCATTTGCGTTTAAACCGGTTTTTATCATCGCCTGAGTCGCATTTTGCCAAGCTAGTGTGATGTCTTTGCGCTTAAGTACGCCACCTTCAACAATGTAAACGTACGTTCCTTGATAAATTGTACTGTTAGGAATTATAAGTGCGTTAGATACTGTTCTGCCGGTAATTTGCGCTTTTATATACTGCCCAATTTTTATTGGGTACTGGTTATTTGCTGTTGCTTTATACGGGTCATTAATTTTAGCAACTACATAAAGCTGCTGTGCGCCTTCATCTATAGCACCTTCTGTGCGTGCTAATTGCCCTTGCCACGTTTGCTCACCTACTAAGTCAGAAGTAAATTTAACAATTGAACCCGCTTGGTTTTTAGCACCATCGCGATACTGCTCTGGTAAATTTACAAATGGGAGATCTTTATTTTTAATTGGTAGGCGAATCTCAACGCTATCGATTGCGTAAATGGTGGCTAGCTGTGTGTTGTTAGTAACAACTTGCCCTAAATCAACACTGCGGCTGAGTATACGCCCCGCATATGGCGCCGTTACTTTAGTGCGCTCTAAATCAAGCATCGCTTTTTCAAGTGCTGCCTGCGCCGATAAAACCTCAGCTTCAGCGGCTGCTAGTTGTGGCTCACGTAGTACTAAGCTGCTTGCCTGATTTGAGCCGCCAAGGCGCTTCCAATCGGTAATAGCTTGTTGCCCACGCGCCTTCTCTTCTAGCAAACCTTGCTCTGCGGTTAATAAATTGGCTTGAGCAGATTTAACTTCAGCCTGATGATCTCTGTCGTCTAGTTTTAAAAGTACATCGTCTTTTTCAAAAAAACCGCCTTCTCTAAAGTCATCACTTACTTCAATTATTTGTCCTGATGCCTGAGCCACTAACAAGCTTTGTGTACGTGGTTTTACAGTACCGTAGCTGTCTATCATCACTTGATAATTTTGTGGTTTTAGCTCAAGCGCAGCCACACTTATTGATGCCTTAGGAGGTGTCCCAAAGCGTTTAGCCTCAGGCGTGTTATTTTTAATAAACATAACAATTAAAATAGTGGCAACTATAACCACCGCTGGAATAATAATTTTTGCTGTTTTAGTTTTCATCGTTATTGCTCTTTAGTTCACTTGAGGGCTTTGCAAAATCACCACCAAGGGCAATGTGTAAGTTAATTCTATTGGCTATTAATTGGTTTTTAATATCGATTAAGGAGCTTTGCGCATCGAAAGAGCGATCTTGGGCATCAAGCACTGTCGTGTAAGTTACCAAGCCACTTTGATACTGCTCAAACGACAATTGCTCTGCAGCAAGTGCGTTTTCTTGCGCTTCAAGAGTACTGCTGTATTGCGCTTTAAGGGAGTGCTGCTGCGAAATTGCATTTTCAACATCACCAAATGCGTCATAAAGCGTTTGCAAATAAAGCTGCTCTTGCTTTTGAGTGTTAAGACGCGCTATTTCTTCGTTGGCTTTTAAGCGCCCACCTTCAAAAAGTGGCGCTGAAATACTACCTAACAAAGACCATGCAAGGCTTGATGGAGAAAACAAGTCGCTTACTCTGTCTGTACTATCACTTAATGAAGCTGTTAAATCTAAACTTGGAAAGCGTTGTTTGTGCGCATATGCCAATGATGCGTCGGCTGCTAAAAGCTCATACCAACTTGCACGTAGAGTAGGTTTTCGCGTTATAAGTTCAGAAGGTAATCCTAGAGGAATATCGGTATTAATAACAGGTAAGTCACTACTAGCAGTAATAGCGCCTTTTGGGTATTCACCAAGTAAACGCTCAAGTACACGTGCTGATGCCGATAAACTCGCTGTTTGAGTGGCAATGCGAGAGCGTTCATTATTAAGCTCATTACGCGCTAAATACACATCGAGCGCTTCGTTTATGCCTTGGCGATAGCCAGCTTCAATAATATCGAGATTTTGTTGTGAGTTGGCTTCGCGACGCTTAAATAAATCCAGTAATTGCTGCGCCGTAACCACATCAAACCAACCTGTTACCACATCTGCAACGAGTTGCTGTTTAGCTTGCTCAAATCGTGCCTGCTGAGCTAAATAGTTAAGATTAGCTTCGCGCTTGGCGTCAGAAAGCTTACCCCATAAATCAACCTCGTAAGTTAAATTTAAACTTACGGAGCTTGCGTTGTCGTAACTTACAGGGCGGTTGTCTTTACTACGGCTTGTACGTGTTGATAAATCGAGGCTTGGCCAAAGTGCAGCGCCCGAGACTATAAGTTGCTGCTTTTGAATTTCAACATCATAACTCGTTTGCAAAAGCTGTTGGTTGTTTTTAAGTGCTTGTTGTACAAATTTATTAAGCGTAGGATTTTGTAATTGTGTAAGCCATTGCTCTTGTACTTTTAATACTGAGCTTGATGCTTCTTGCTGCCATTGCTGAGGCATATTATTAGGGACTTGCATGCGCTGCGACGAGTTTAAATCACTCGCACAGCCGCTGAGCAGCATCACACTAATTGCCAGTAGGGTTGGCTTGCATTGCCAGATCATAATTAAACCTAAATTACTGCTATTTATGAACGTAATTCAAGCACTTTGGCAAATTTTGCTCAACTTACTTTACATAACATTACATAGCTAGCGATGAATTAACATAATAGCCAGTTATACGGTAAAAATGAGTAAATGATCAGCAATTTTTAATACTAAAATTAACTTTTTGTAGTGTATCTAAAAGATTATACCTATTCGCTTAATTAAGTGATCTATTTTGAGGTAAGAAAATCGTGTCGATAACAAGGCAAAAATTTCGTTATTTTTGTCTTATATCAGAAATTTTTAACGCAGTTAACGGCAGGTTTAATCACTCAAATTAATTAAGTATTATTGCGGATTGGTATTAGACATATAGAAACATCGAGTAGGGTGAGGCTTATGCCTCATCCCTCTCACAGAACCGTACGTACGGACCTCGTATACGGCTCCTGTACCCTTCACATTTTATCAACTTATTTCCTAAACGCTGATAAAGCAAGCCATCCCGTATTCACTTTTTCTATTGGATATAAACCAAGCTCCTCAAA
>NZ_JASDCB010000110.1:0-6220 GCF_030408135.1 Pseudoalteromonas sp. APC 3691
GCACGCTTTAACATTTTCTTTTTAACTAAGCGCCCTTGTTCATTGCAGCACACCACATGGAAAAATCTTTTTGCTATGTCTAAACCAATTGTTGTAATCTTCATTTTGGTCTTCTCCCTTTGATTATCGTAACCACTTTAATCATGGCACATAGATGCCGTATAGGGAGGAGACCATTACATCAGGTTAGTTAGACGAAATGAGCTACAGTGCCTCTGGATCTACCCAGCGGCGCAGACTTATCCAAGTGTTTCCTACTACTTCGTGACTGTATTGCGTAACCACAAGTAAGGCATGAGCATTGGGAATAAACTGTTTGCTCCATGGAAGTGCAGCAAAATTATGATAATCAGTGGCGGCGGTTATTACTTCAACACCTTGAGCATTGAATAAGTTTTTGGCGCGGGGCATGTGCAGCACAGATGTTACTAGCGCGACTTTAAAATCAACTAATTTAGGTGCTAATAATTTAGCTTCTGCTGCGGTATCCATCGCTTTAGGATTTTGGAGTATACGGCTTTTATTAATTCCTAAACTAATTGCTGTTTGATACATAAGCCCGCTATTAGTGATATTTTGATAACCCCCGCCTGAAACTATAAGCTCTGCATTAGGGTAGTGCTTTGCTAGTTTTACACCTTCTACTAAGCGCGTTAACGCACAATTACCTAATTGATTATTAGCACTGAGTGCAGGATTTGGGTTTATATCGCAACCTAGTACAACTATTTTGTCTATTTTTGGATGCTTTAAAGCATAAAATGCAAGCGAAGTAGGTTCATTATTGTGGATAATTAAATTGGCGATAAAGGGGGTGCTCAATGCAAGTAATACAATTAAGCTTAAAGCAGATAATAAGAGAGCTGATTTGCGACCTTTAAATGCGAGTAGGAGCATCAGACACGCAAATAAACCAAATAGAGGCAGTGGCATAAGTAAACCACCAATAATTTTTTTAATAACAAACATAAGAGTTAAACGCTGTAGAGTTAATTACAGCGATATTACTCATTATATTGATGATTATCGACCGTTATTTAACTTACACGTATTTAAAAAGTGACGATAAACAGGGTTGTCTTTCATGTCTTTTTTCATTGCTAAATACATAGGACGAGTAAGGCCAAGAGCACCCAGAGGAATTGACTTTATCAAGCCTTGGCTTTCATAAGGTGTAACTAGCCAATCAGGTAAAGCGGCAACGCCCATGCCGGCACTTACTAGTTGAAAAATAAGTAACCCTTGATCAACCGTTTTTAACGTACCGTCAAAACGTGCATTTTGAATGAAATGCTTAAATATATCTTGGCGTTCACGTGGGATTGGGTATGAAATAATAGTTTCGTTTTTTAAATCAAGCGCTGTTACATACGCTTTTTTAGCAAGTTCATGATCCGGTGCCACAATAAGCTTCAATTTAAAATCAAATAAGTGCGCGTACTCTAATGTGTCGGGTTCACGTATGTCAGATGTTAAAACTAAATCGAGCTCATCGCTTAGTAAGTCAGGAATAGCGTCGTAACTAAAGCCGCGCTCGTAATCAATTTTTATATCAGGCCAAAAGTTATTAAATTCTTTAATAGTAGGCAATAACCAATGAAAACATGCATGGCATTCCACACTTAAACGCAGTTGAGAAATAGGTTGATTTAAGCTTTCTTTCAAACGGCATTTAGTCGCTTCCATTTTTGGTAATATTTCGTGAGCCAACTCAAGTAATAGCATTCCCTGAGGGGTAAAGCGGACTGGTTGAGTTTTACGCTCAAATAATTGGCAATCTAATTTATTCTCTAAATCTTTGATTTGATGAGATAAAGCAGACTGTGTCAAAAATAACTCTCGTGCCGTATTAACCAAAGATCCTGTTTCTTTTAGGGTTGCTATGGTTTTTAAATGTTTAATACCAATCATCTTTAAAAATTCTCATGGGAAAAGTGAGTTCAGCTCAGATTAACCACATACTACGCCTATACAAAAAACGTTTCAACGTCTAGATGGCTAAAATTTTGCGATTTATTGTGGTTTATTGCAGTTTGTTGCTATGAATCGCGAAAATATTAAAATTAGTAACGATAAAAGTCATTCGAAAACTGGTTTGATGAGTTTTAGATGAGTTTGCTTCATGTTGTCTTTTAAGTATATCGATTGCGGTGTGCTTCACCTCAGTGTGAATTTTGACTATATAAATAACTGTGTGGGGTGGGGGTGGGGGGTTGTTGAATGGTTACTTTAGATTGTGGTTTAAAAAATAGAGTCGTTTTGCCTTTTATCTATAGTTTAGGTCAATGGATGAGTATATACGTAATACCTAAGCCAGCGACCTACTCGCTGGCTTTTTTATAAGGGCTTATTAATAAGTAATATGGCTTCTTTGGCTGTGACCGGTTTTGACTTTAAAAAACCTTGGCCATAGTCACACGCGGTGGATTGTAAAATGGCTAATTGTTCAAGTGTTTCTATCCCTTCAGCAACAACCTCAAGTTTTAATGATTGCGCAAGTGATAAAATGGCTTCAACAAGTGGGTTGGTGGAATCTTGTAGGTGGTCTATAAAACTTTTATCTATTTTTAAAATATGGATAGGCAGTTGGTGCAAGTAGCCCAGTGCTGAATAACCCGTTCCAAAATCGTCAAGGCACAATTTTACTTTTAAAGGTGAAAGACCTTCTATTATTTGAGTGGCGAGTTCTAGATTTTCTATTAAGCCTGATTCGGTAATCTCTAAACATAAAGAACCCAGAGGTAATTGGTACTTATTATAAATAGAATGTATTTGCGCTACAAAATCGAGGCTTGCAAAATGTCGTGACGACACATTAACCGTTACTTTCAAAAAGCGATGGCCTTGTTGGTGCCAATTTGAAATCTGCTGAGCGGCTAAATCAAGCAAATGTAAATCAAGGTTTATAATTTGCCCTGTAGTTTCAGCTATCGGTATAAAGTCATTAGGGGGTACAAATCCTTTTTTAGGATGATGCCAGCGCACAAGTGCTTCAAAACCAATAACCTCACTTGTGGTAATTGTAAAAATTGGCTGAAAATAGAGTTCAAATTCGTTGTGTTCTATACCGTGTTGCAAGTCGTTTTCGATATCGGCATGGGTTTTAAGTTTTTTACGCATCGTGTTATTAAAAAACTTAACTTGTCCACGCCCGGTGGATTTTGCTTCATACATAGCAGCATCAGCTTGTTGCAGTAATATATAAGCTTTATCGTTTATGTTGTCGGTATAGGCAATACCAATACTAGTAGAAGCTTGAAGTAAGTGGCTATCTACATTAAGAGGTTTTGATAATGCGCTTTTAATTCGGTTTAAAGCTTCATTAACTTGGTTTTTATGCGTGATGTTTTCCATAAAAATTGCAAATTCATCGCCGCCTAAACGTGCAAATGTATCCGTGCTTCGTACTGTACCTTTAATCAAGTCGCATATTTTTATAAGGAAGTGGTCCCCAACTTCATGCCCGAGCGAATCATTAATACTTTTAAAACGGTCAAAGTCTAGATACAACAGGGCATGGCTAGTACTCTTTTTAGCACGCGTTAAACGTAAAATAGCATGCTTTATTCTCTCAATGAGTAATGAGCGGTTAGCAAGGCCGGTAAGCTCGTCATGCAATGCTTTATGCTCGAGCTCTTGTCGGGCTAGTTGTCTATCAATTGCCATACTTATTTGGCGACTTACGTAAGTTAGAAGAGCGCTGTCGTGTTCGTTGTATTGCAGTGTTTTATCGTAGCTTTGTACAACAATAACACCGCTTATACGATCACTTGTTTTAAATGGAACACCCAACCAAGACTCTGATTGTCTGCCTACCATTTTAAAATCACCGTTATCTATATGACTTTGAAAGGCATCTTTATTGAGTAATAAGGTTTGCTCTGTTTGCAGTAGGTAATATGAAGCAGTGTCTTTTAGCTGTTCTTTAGATATTTTTTGATGTGTTTTGGTGTTTATGCCTTCTTCGACTATATAAACAAGGTCAAGTATATCTACTTTTTTGTCATATAAAGCGATAAAAAAGTTATCAGCGAGAAGTAAATTATTGATAATTGAATGAAGGGCTTCAAAAAACGTATCTAAGTCGTTAGCTTTATAGGTTAGATTTGCTATTTGTAATAAGCTATTTTCTAATTTTTGTGCGTTGTTAAGTTGTTCAACTGTTTTCTGTAAGCTATTTACCGTATTTACTTGGTTAATTTTAGCACTGAGTAAGTGGGCAACTGTTGTAAGAATTTCAAGATGTGCGTTTGTAAAGTAGCCTTTAATAGGATGCTCACAATCAATAACACCTAAAACTTGTTCTTTATATATAAGAGGGACGCATAGTTCTGATTGGGCAGGGCGTTCATCTGCGATATAACGGCTATCTTTTGTTACATCATCGATAATTACGGCTTTACCAGTAGTTGCAACAGCCCCAGTAATTCCTTCACTAAAACGTATTACTTTACGTTCGGCTTGATATTTGTCACGGGCGTGAGCAATACCCATCGAGGCAACTTGATTTAATGTATTTGCTTTATTATTAGCAAGATATATAACACAATCAACAAATCCTAAACGGTTTACAACATGCGTTGTAACATACTCAAATAACTCTTCTAGTGTATCGAGTTGTAATAAGCTAGATGAGAACTGATTGATAATACTCAGTTGATCAGTTTTTATTTCAAGTGCTCTTGAGGCATCATTTTTGTAAGACATAGGCAATTTATATTATTCTTTTTATTTTTAAATACGTAGCTAAGTTAACCTAATCTTGGATTTTGTACAAAATAAAGCGATGAGTGGTTTTAATTGGCTGTAAATTATTATGACGAATGGCTTTAATTAATTGTAAGTAATAACAATGGCTAATCCCAATTGAATTGGAGTATTAAGCTTTAATTACACAACTCGGTAATGTCATCAACATATGCATTATTTTTAATAAAATCTTTACTCGAAAACATCATATGCCTATGATCGAATAAATTCAGCCTTGGAACAAAGTAATGACAAGCAATAATACAAACTCTGTAACAACCCTTACTATCACTCGCCCAGATGACTGGCATGTACATTTACGTGATGGCGACCAGCTAAAGGATACTGTACGAGACATTAGTAGATACATGGGTCGCGCTATTATTATGCCAAACCTTGTTCCGCCGGCAACATGTACTGATACCGCTCTTTCCTATCGAGAACGTATTATGGCAGCAGGCCCACAAGGTGCCTTTGAGCCTTTAATGGTACTTTACCTCACTGATAAAACGACACCAGATGAAATAAAGAAAGCAAAAGCAACGGGCAAAATAGTAGCTGCAAAGTTGTATCCTGCTGGCGCTACAACCAATTCTGATTCGGGTGTTACATCAGTCAAAAATATTTACCCGGTTTTAAAAGCAATGCAAGAAGTAGGTATGTTGCTGTTAGTACACGGAGAAGTTACTGATTCATCAATTGATATTTATGACCGTGAAAAAGTATTTTTAGATACGATTTTAGGGGATGTGGTAAGTGACTTTCCTGAACTTAAAATTGTACTAGAGCATATTACAACTAAAGATGCAGTAGAGTTTGTAGTTAATGCACCTCGCAATGTAGCAGCAACAATTACAGCTCATCATTTACTTTATAATCGTAATCATATGTTAGCGGGTGGAATTCGCCCACACTATTACTGTTTGCCAATCCTCAAACGTAACATTCACCAGCAAGCATTAATGGCCGCAGCTATAAGTGGAAATAAAAAGTTTTTCTTAGGAACTGATTCTGCACCACATTATAAAGATAAAAAAGAAGCTGCTTGTGGTTGTGCTGGTGCATATACGGCTCATGCCGCAATTGAGTTATACGCTGAAGCATTCGAAGATGCAGGAGCTCTGGACATGCTTGAAGGATTTGCAAGCCACTTTGGTCCTGACTTTTATGAGTTGCCGCGTAATGCCGATACAATAACATTACAAAGAAAACCATGGGACGTACCTGCAAGTTATACCCTAGGCGACTCTGAAGTTGTGCCTATAAAAGCAGAAGATACTATTGATTGGTCTGTTAAATAGTTAATATTTTATATTTAAACCAAAAGCCGCTTAATTTTTAAAGCTGTCTCTTATACACAAATCCCTGCTAAGAAATTAGCGGGGATTTTTTTGAACTAAATCTCAATGTCATGATCAGATCTTCAAATCTTGTTTGAGGGCACATTATGATTAACGAACATACTCATTGG